>JACKEJ010000014.1 GCA_020633055.1 Sandaracinaceae bacterium
GCTGTCGTTCCGGTTCCGGTCCTCCAGGTAGATGTTGTTGTCGTACCCGAACTCAGCCCCGAAACCCATGTGGAGGGTCAACGGACCGGTCTGGAAGCCGGGACCTTGGCTCACCTGGCGATCACCGAGCCACCCCTGTGCGGCAGCACCGCTGGGCAAACCCGCCAACCCGAGCAACATCGTAAGTAAGGTGATCTTCGCGCTGTGGCGCATAACTCAGCTCTTTTCCCCCGGGGCCACCAAGCGCGACGACCCGGACTGGGCGGCGCGAGCGGTGCGTCGCCCCCTACTCAGTCACATGGTGCCGCTAGCGGGCGGTGGAATATAGGGCACGGGAAGCGCCTGCTCGTCGGGAATGTCGGAGATGTCTTCTTCGGGCGAGCCGTCGTCGATGACGGTCACGACCTGTGTCTGACCCGTGTTGAATGCGTCGGCCCCGATGCACTGGTTGGCATCGCGCTCGTGCTGGCTGACATTCCGGTCCAGCACCACGAGCACCGTGTAGTGGTGATCGCGCTGACCGCGATCGCCCGACTCCGTGGCCTCGCGCAGTTGAACGACGCGAGCCTGGATGGAGCCTTCGGTGGCGTGGGTCTCGGTGAGGCGACCGTTCAGGCAGGTGACACGGATGATGTCCCGGTCCTGACGCGACTCGTCGAGCATCGTCATCATGCGGCGGGAGACCCGAGCGGCCCGAGACTCGATGGTCTCCGCCTGCTCCAGCATCTCCGCGTCGCTGAGCTCGGCGATCCGCCGCACCTCGAGCTCGGCGCTACCTGCCTCTTCTGGCTCGTCGTCAGCCGACTGAGCCAGCGAAACACCGGCGCCGAGACCGACCACGCAGGCCAAGAGCAGGGCTTTTTTCAAGTATTTTTCGCTATGACGCATGGATACCCACATCTGCCCAATCGCCCGTCCGAGTATACAGAGCACTGGGATGGTGTCAATCGAGACCTAGCTGGAGAGTCCGTTGCGCCCAGCTGCGCTGCCGTTCATTCAGCCACCCGGCTCGAACACGAACGGGAAGCGATAGCGCACGCTACCACCAGTGGGTCCCGGCGAGAAGCGCAGACGCCCGATGACGCCCGTCACGCACGACCCCACGGCAGGGCTGACCGAATTTTCCGTGGCGGTGGCACCCGAGACTGCACCGCTGGTCTGGATGGTGAACTCCACGCGCACGGTGCCGCGCAGCGTCGGATTTCGGGCGAGCTCGCGCTCGTAGCAGCGCTTGATGGCGCTTGCCTGTCCGCGGATGCGCGACGCGACGATGCGCGAGTCGAACTCACCCGAGCCACCGACGTCGCCGCCACCCGACATGCGCATGCGACCGACGACGCGCTCTTGGACCGGCCCGCCTTCGCCCGTGGCCATGCCACCGCCGCCCGTCTGGGCGAGACCACCGATACCCTCGCCGCCGCCAGCCCCTCGGCCCCCGCCACCACGCTCTCGGAGGCCGCCAGCCTCGCCCGTGGCCACGCCCACGCCGTTCGCCTGGGCGATGACGTCGGCCGCGTCGCCCGTCGGCGCACCGCCTGCCATGAGGTTCGCGAACGATCCGTCTGCCCCCCCGACGCCACCCAGCGCGAGCGCCATGGCTTGGGCGCGGGCCTCCTCACGCAAGCGAGCGTTGCGATCTGCGGAGGACTCTCCGCCGGCCGAGCTGTTGTCGTTGCTGGCAGAGCGGCCGCCGCTGCTGTTGCTGTTGGACGCCTGACGCGGAGTCTCTGCGGGCGTCTCTTCCGCCGGAGTGTCGCCCTCTTCGACCACCACTTCGCCTTCGGTGACAGGCTCGGGAATGGGCGGCTCCTCGAAGATCATGCGCGCCAGCCCCTCGGGCAGCTGCGCGACCCCTTGGGCGATCTCCCAGTCCGCTTCCTCGAGCCAAATGATGAAACCGAAGAAGAGCATGAACGACAGCGCCACGAACGTGGTGAACAGCCAGTCGATGCTCTTGACGAACCCGCCGCGGGCCGAAGCCGGGAGCTGCGGCTTGGGTGTGACGGGTGGCGCCACCACGAACTGGAACAGGAGCGTGGTCGCGCCGATGACGACCTTGCCACGCGAGTTGTCGGTCAGCTTGACCTGCCAGTACTTGCCCGCGTTGCGCGCGCCGCCCGACGTCCGCAGCACGCTCAGCTCGTGGACGCCGCCCGCCAGACCGACGCGGCCGGTCATGTCGTCCGTGAAGTTCAGGATGTAGTCGTCTCCGACGAGCTGGAAGAGGTCGAAACGCGACGCCAGCCCCTCGGCCGAAATGATGAAGTGGTTCTTCTCTGCCGTGCCCACCGACACCGTCTCGCGGCGGCGGATGATGCGCTCCTCGACGATCTTTCCGTTTTGGATGAGACCGATGCGGAGGACCTTCGGCCCAGCGCTGGGCACGTTGACGGCCTGCATGGCCTGGGTCATCGCGCCTGCGCGGCCACCGGACTGGGGGTTACCGCCTTGATTCGGGCCTTGTGGAGAAGTGCTCATGGGGTTTCGTCTCTCTCGAAGCAGCGCGCCGCTGCGGCTCAGGCAACCCCGCGGGCGCAAGAGTCCCGCAGGTCTGAACGTTGGAGGCCAGCGGAACGCGGAAGTTCCCAGGCCTCCCCAGTCTCGTCAATGGTCTTCGGCAGGGTATCACTCTTCGGTTCCGGTGGTCCACTGCTCCGGCCGCCTGGCGGCAGCTTCCAGCTGGTCCCCGAACGACGCGATCTCGTCGAGCCGAATCAGCACCTTGCGCCTGATTACCCGCGACACGGCGAACAGGCTCAACGCGGTGCTCAGGCCGATCGCCATGCTGACGAGCGCCCCTTGGTTCGCGTCGTCCTCCGCCACTGCCAACGATGCGGCGCTCCGCCCAGCGTCCCCGTGGAGGAGTACGAAGTAGTGGAGCATCGCGGCCAGGAGACCGACCGCACCGGCGACGCTGGCCATACCCCGGATCACGCGCACCCCCGCCACGGCGTGGTGCCTCGCATCGAGCGCCGCGGTATCCACGAAAGCCCCGACATCCCCTCCCCCTTGGAGCGCGTCGTCCGCCGCATCCACCATCTGGGTCTGATAGTCCGCGACAGCCAGTTGACGGAGCTTGCGCACCACCAAGCGTGCGCAGAGCAGCGCGAACAGGATCTGCGCGGCGTGTACCGCCAGGAGCATTCGCTCTAGAACGGTTCGCGACGAACGCTCTCGACGATCTCACGCACGAAACTCGTGCGGAGATCCAACACCTCGTACCCCAGGTTGCTGCGGTTCAAGATGTAGAAGGCGTTGGGCTTCTGGACACGCCCCTCGATCTCGATCTCTTCGAGCTCGATGACCGCTGGCTGTCGTCGGGGGGGCTGCGCCTGCGCCGCATCGGCCAGCGCGGCGTCCAACGCCCACAGAGAGAGGGCGCCGAGGGACAGCTTCATGAACGTCTTGAACGGGGTCATAGCCACTCCTCCTCTTCGGGCGGTGTCTCCGCTTCCTCGGGAGGCGGGTTGGCGGCACGCTCGGCCTCGCGCGCAGCCTCTTCGGCGGCGCGCTGCGCGCGACCGATGAGTCGGTCGAGCTCGCTCAGGTACTGCTCGGACGGGTCGTCGCGCGTGAGCCGTGGACCCATCAGGTTGCGGTAGCGGGCGAACGACTCGCGGGCGCGCTGCAGCGCCTGGATCTGGTCGAGGCCCGGGAAGTCCGCCTGCGCCGTCCGGTACATCAGACCGAGGTTGAAGTACACCTCGGGCATGTTGGGCGAAGACGCCAGCACCCGGTCGTAGGCAGCCTTCGCCTCCTGCCAGCGCCGCAGCGAACGATAGGCGTCGCCGAGGTTCAGATGCACCGCGGGGAGCGTGGGGTTCAGGCGCGACACCGCCTCGAACTGGGCCAACGCTCCAGCGTAGTTGCCGCTGCGGAGCAGGAGCGTCCCAAGCTGCATGCGTGCTTCCGAATAGCTGGGCCGCAGCTCGACCGCGCGTTCGAGCTCAGAGACGACCTCACGTGCACGCCCGGTCTCGCGACCCAGGACCTGGGCGTTCAGGTAGTGCAGCTCCGCGTCGTTGGGGGCAGCGCTGAGCGCGTTGGTCAAGATGGACTGCGCCAGCTCTTTGCGGTCCTGGGCCAGGCTGGCCTTGATGAGCGCACGCAGCGCGGGCACGTACCGCTCGTCACAGCGGAGCGCACGACGCGCGGCGTCCCACGCCTGCTCGTAGCGTTGGTTGTCCACCAAGACCTCGGCGTGGATCGCCTGGAGCTCGAGGTTGGATGGGAAGCGCCGCGCGAGAGGCTCGACGACGGCGAGCGCACCCGTGCGATCGTTGCGTCGCATGGCGATGGCGATCAGGCCGCGAACGGCTGGCTCGTAGTCCTCCTGGATGCGGAGGGCCTGCCGGTAATACTCGGTGGCCTGCGTCTCGTTGCCCGCGCGGTCGGCGAGGACTCCCAGGTTGAACGCTGCATGGTAGGAGCGCGGATCCTGCGCGAGAGCGGCCATGAACGCCGTCCGAGCGCCCTCCGGGTTGTTGTTGGCGGCCGCCGACACCCCCTGACGGATGTGGGACTGCGCGGCCGCGCTCATCGGCGGTCGGGCTGGCGGGCGACACGCCTCGCTGTCACGCGCCCCCCAACGGTTGGCCGCTGGCGCAGCCTGTGTGCCGGACCCTCCCGCAGTGGCGGTCCCGCCCGGCGCTGGTGCCGGCTGCGGGTTCGGGTCCGACATCGGATCGTCTGGGTCGACGGGCTGTTCCTGGGGCCCGACGCTCCCAGGAGGCCGCTCGAGGTCGGTCGCGGTGCCGCCGGCGGTCTCGCCGCCAGCGGTTCCCTCGCCAGAGCCGGCGGTTTCTTCGGACTCGCCCTTGTTGCAGCCAGTGGAGACGCACGCGGGGCCGAGCAGGAGCGCGACCAGCGCGCTGCTGCGCAGCCACCGAGGGCAGCGCGAGGACACAGCGATTACCTGGGTTGCCATGGTCATCAATCCTCCGAGACCAGCGCGGGGGGCGAAACGCCCGGCGGGATGGACTGCACCTGCCCGGCGGGCGACCGTGCGAACTCGCCGGGGCGCGCTGCCTCGAGGTCGGGAATGTTCGCCTGCTCCGAGACCAGACACTCCGCGATACGCTCCTCACCGTACGCCTGGAGGCGATCGGCGGCGATGCGCGTGAACTCGTTGTCGATGTTTCCTGCGAGACCGGCGCGCGCGGCGAGCGCGTAGTTCGCGATGGCCTTGCACTCGAACGGACGCACGCGCTCGGCGAGGACCCCGCGCACCGTGCCCTCGAACTCCAGCTGCACCGACTCGCGGTCGTAACGGTCGAGCTGACGCCAGACGCGCTGCACGTCCGCAGGCGCGACGATCTCGGCCTCGAGGATGCCGCGCGTGAGCAGCTCGTACAGGCGCCCGTTGCGCACCAGCGCGCCGATGGTCCACGTCGGGCGACGGTACGGCGGCACCGTGTCGTAGCCGTCGCGCAGACCCGTCACGAGGTCGGCGCCACGCGTGATCTCGCTCTGCATCCGGGCTTGGAACTCGGCGCCCGTGGCGGGACGGCCGAAGGTCATGGTGTAGCGCTCCATCTGGGCCATGCCGCGGTCCACGATGAGGAAGCGCGCGTTGGCCGCGTACTCGGCGGCGATCGAGCCCGGCTCCTGACCGGATGCCGAGAACGCTCGAACGACGTCGGCCAGCGCCGTCTGGTATTCGTTCTGCTGGTTCAGGGCCAGGCGAATCTGCGCGATGCGCCAGTACGCCTGCACCACCAGCTCGCCCGCCGCTGCATCCCGCTGGTACGTCGAGATGAACGCCCGGTACTCGCGCACCGCGTCGTTGTAGGACCGCTGGTTGTAGGCCATCTCGGCGATGGCGTAGCGCGCGTTGCGGCGCACCTCTTCGTCGGACGTCGATTGCGCCACGCGCGTGTAGTACGCGACGGCCTCGCGGTAGCGACCGAGCTGCTGGAGCAGGATGGCCGAGTTGACCAGCCCGTCCTCGCGCCACTGACGCACGTCGTCGTTGTTGGTGTTCGCGAAGCGCGGCGAGTCCGCCAAGATGCGGAAGTTCTCGAGGGCGGCCTCGAACTCGAACGCGGCCTTCGCGGCGATGGCCAACCGGAAGAACGCCTCGGCCATGATCTTGTCGAGCTCCACCTGCTCGTCGTCATCGGCGCCGCGACGGTCCCCGACGTCTCGGATCACGCGGCGGTAGAGGTCCTGCGCGCTGCTGGGACGGCCAGCGCGCGCGAGGGCGGTGGCGGCGAAGATCAGCGCCTTGGGGGCCTCGGGGTTGGCCGGGTTGCGGTCGACGGCGTCGACGAGCATTCCGGCGGCCTCCTCGTACAGGGTGATCTGCTGGGCACCCGCGGGGGCCCGCTCCGCCTCACGGAATTTCGCGATGGCCCGACGGTACTCGATGGCCGTGAGGTCGTTGTCCGCGGTACACGCGGGCTCCTCGCGGTTCTCGGGATCCTCACAGTCGACCGGCTCGTCCGCGCCGAAGGTGCAGCGACGCTCCTGGAAGTCGCGTGCGAGGCGCTCCACCTCGTCCGTGTTGTTCAGCTGCAGCGCCATGTTGCGCAGGCTCTGATAGGCGATGCGTCCCTCGGGAGCCCCGAGCGCTCCGGTGCAGCGCTCGTCGTAGATGCGCTGGAAGCGCTCGCCCGCTTGGCGCCAGTACCCGTACTGGTAGAGCAACACGGCGTTGTTGTAGTCGTAGGCCGGGCGCAGACGCTCCGCGTCGTGGTCTTCATCGACGCGCGCCAAGAAGAGCTCACGCGCCTGCGCCATGCGCTGTAGCAGCATGGGCATCTGGAGCGGTCGCACTTGCGGGGGCTCCCCCGTCGCCTCGGGAGGCTCGTCGCGCACGGACAGTCGTCCCGCCCTGACCTCCTCGTCGATCAGGCGCTTGATGGACTCCACCACCATCCGAGCCGCTTCGTGAAGGTGGCGATCGTCGAGGTTGGAGTCGCGCACCTCGGCGTACGTGGTGGCCGCCTGCTCGTACGAGCCAGACCAGAACAGCGCGTCCGCCAGATTGAAGTGCAGCTCGTAGGCTTCCTGAGTGTTCGGATACCGCTCCAGGTAGGAGCCGTAGGCCTCCGCAGCCGCCTGGTACTGACGGGTGGCCTCGTTGCAGAGTTCCATGTCGCGATTGACGACGCACTCCTGGCGCGTCCGTTGCGCCGTTTGGTGCGTCTCGACCGCCGCGCGAATGAGAGACATCTCCGCCAGACGCTCTGCCTCACGGAGCTCGCTGGGGTGGTCCATGTTCTCGCTGTACCACTCGCTCCCTGGACCGTAGTCACGCAGGGACACCAGCGCGGCCAGCTCCGCGTCACGGCGGGCCATGTCGCGGTTCGCCGTGGCGATGCGGTCGATGTAGTGCGGCACGAGGCGATGGTTCGGCCAGTGCGTGATGGCGTAGCGCCAGATGTCGATGGCGTCCTGATACTTGGCCTCCTCGTAGAAGACCTCACCCGTGGCGAAGTAGACGTCCGGCGTCCACTCACGGTCCTGCGGGAGCAGCTGGGGGTTCTGTAGACGCTGGAACCCGCTCGGCCCGCCCTCCTCGAGATCGGGCACCATGTTGTCGTTCCAGTCACCGTACGCGAACGTGATGCCCAGGTACTGCATCGCCTCCGGACGTAGATCCGAGCCAGCGCGACCGGTCGCGGCCATCTGGTCGTCCGACCATTGCACCAACATGCCGAAGTGACGCACCGCCTGCTCGAAGCGGTTGGCGCGGTAGTACGCCCAAGCGACCTTGTAGAGCGCCAGTCCGTAGTTCCGGTCTTCGGGGTCGCGCAGGATGACGTTGTAGGCCGCGATGGCCTTGTCGACCGCGAACGTGTCGACGTAGTCGTCGAAGTGGTACTCGCCGATGCGGAACCACGTCTCGCTCACGAAGCGAGCGTCGGCCATCACGGGCGTGCACTCGGTGTAGGGGTTGACGAACACCTGCGCCTGGACGTCCTCCACCGCAGCGCCGAGCTGCAATGACGGATGGTCGGCGTCTGCTGCGTCCGCAGGCGCCTCTTCGCCCGCAGCGGCGGCGGCGGCCCGCCGGTACGCGGCCTGGTCGGGGTCGTAGGCGTAACGATTGGCGCACACCAGCGCGAGCCACGCGTCACGCGCCTCCTCCAGACGCCCCATTTCGTTGAGGCAGTACCCGATGAGGTAGTACACGCCATCGATGCGTCGGTAGTCCGGGAACTGGCGCACGATGCGCTGGTACAACTCCACCGTGGGGTTGAGGTCCGGTGTGGTGGGGAGGCGGTCCATCGCTCCCTCGTCACCGTTGGCCCGAGCCAGCGCTGCCTCGTCGTACTGCTCCTGAAACTGCACGGCGCTGCGCTCGAAATACAGCTCGCCAAGGCGGAACATGGCGTCCGGTGTGTAGTTCGGATCGGCCGGATAGCGCCGAATGAAGCGCTCGAAGAGCGCGATGGCGCGCTCCCGAGCCTCGTTCGTCAGCCGCTCTTCCTCGCGAATCTGGCGGGCGAACCACTGATCACGCGAGCGTCGCTGCCGCAGGTACTCGCGACGCACCAGCGACACGACCGTGTCCCGGTACGTCGAACCCGAGTTGGTGAAGCGCCCGACCTCGGCCTCGAGCAGGCGAAGCGCCTCGATCTGTTCTGCTGTCGGGGCCGGACGCGTGTCCTGCACGCGACTGTCCGTGGTGTCGAGGAAGCTCGGCAGCTCGACGTCACTGGCGCTGCCCCACGGCGAATCGGCTGGCGCGCCGTCCTCCCGTGGCGTGTCGCGGTCGCCCGCGGCGTCCGCTGGGGGCGCGGCTCCCGTGTCCGCTTCGGGCGCCGCCCCGGTGTCACCGGTGGGGGCGGGGGCCGCAGTGGGCCCCTGCGCGAGCGCCGTGGAGCCGTGGGCGAGCGCGAGCCAGAGCGCGACGGCCTGAACCGACGACCCCCTCGCAAGCGTGGAGAGGCGACTCATTGCGCGCCCTCCTCTTCGTCCTCGACCGTGTCCATGATGTCCGAGAACTCGTCGTCGAGCACTTGCATCTCCCGCTGCCGCTCCCGCGTCAGCATGTCCACACGCAGGCGGTGCTCTTCGCGTTCCGCCCACGCCACGTCCACGCGCCCGACGTCTGCCCGCAGCACCATGTCGTAGAAGCGATCGCGGACGTCCATGAAGTTCTGATGGGCAATCACGCCGATGACCTCTTCAGTCTCTCCCTCGAGCGCCGCGAGGCTCTCACGGTAGGTGACGACGTGCGCCGCCTCCTCGTCGACCACCACGCGAATCTCGGCGATGCGCTCCGCCGAGATGGCGGCCACCGCGCGCTTACGCTCTACGAGCCGACGCTCGAGATCGCTGATGCGCTGCAGCGCGGCGTCCACGTCGCTGCGTCCACCGCCGGTGAGCTGTCGCTCGCGAGCGACCAGCGCCGCATACTCCGTCCGGAGTTGCTCGTCGCGCTCGTAGCGCGCGTCACCGACGCCCACCTGCAGCTCGGCGATCTCGATGTCGCGGCGCAGCTGGTTGATGCGTGTCCGATAGTCCTCGACGGCGGTCCGCTGCTGCGCGAGCTCCGTCTCGACTCCCTCGGGCTCGGCCTGACGAGAGCCCTCGGTGTCCGCCATGAAGCGCTCGGTGGCCACGATCTGCGCTTCGAGACCCATCACCTGGACCTCGAGCTCGCGCAGCTCCCGGCGCAGGCGGCGGTACCGGTTGTGATAGACGTCATCGGCGGCGATGAAGTCGTCGGCCGAGACGGGCATGCGGCCCAGGTCTTCCTCGATCCGACGCCGCTGCGCGCGCACTTCCTGCACCTCGGGGCTCGCGCTCCCGCTGCGCGCCTCGGCCTCGATCAGCCCCTGGCGAGCACGGGAGAGGCGCGTCTGCAGCGCCGAGATGGCCTGCAGGTGGTCACGCAGATCGCTGAAGATCGCCGCGCCATTGGGGGCCGCGAGCGCCCCGTTCAGACGCACGATGAGGTCTTCGGTCTCGCGGATGAGGCGGCGTGAGGTGTTCAGGTCACTCACGACCGTGATGGCGCGCTCGTATTCGTCACCCAGCTCGACCCACTGCTGGGCGCTTCGTGGGAGGAAGTCCGTCGCGTCGAAGTCGTCCAGGTTCTCACGCACGATTTGCCGGAAGTAGCCCGGGAGATCGGCGTGGGTGGAGCGAATGTCCTCCAACTCGCGGAGCACCGGCGCGAACGTGCCACGGACCTCGAGGAACACGGCGTTGGCGTCATCGAAACGACCGTTGCGAAGCAGGAGGTTGCCTCGCAGGACCTGTGCGTCGGGGATGAGGTGGCTGTTGGGAGCGGCCACGGCGAGCACCTCCAGCGCGCGCTCCGCGCGGATGGAGTCTCCCATGCGGATGTAGGCCCACGCGATCTCGTACAGCGCGTACTCGAAGTGCTCGGACGTTCGCGGCACGGACTGGTACGCCTCGACCGACTGCTGGATCTGGTCCGTCTCGTAGTACAAGCGGCCCAACGCGAGGTAGGTGAGGTCGACCACGGACCGCTGCTCGCGCGTCGTCGCTTCGGAACGCAGCACCTGGCGGAACGCCTCGATGGCCTGCGGGTACTCCGCGCGGAGAGCGTGAATGACGCCGATGAAATACTGGCTCTGGAGGCGGTAGGGGCTGTTCGGCTGGGACTGCGCGAACGCCAGGCGCGCCTCTTCGAGACGCCCCGTGTCCACGCGCGCGCCGCTCCCTTCGACCAGCACCGCGGACGAGGGCACCGCCATGCTGTAAAGGTACTTCGCCCTGAAGTAGAGGGAATGCGCGGCCAGCTCGCTGCTCGGCATCTGGCTCAGGCGTTGGAAGTAGGCATCGACGCCCTCGAAATCCTGGACGTGGATGGCGATCTCGATCAGGCGGCCGAGACTCTGCTGCGTGTACGCTTGGAAGCCCGACTCGTTCGCGCGCGTGAGGACCTCACGGAAGCGCGTGCGTGCCCCGAAGTAGTCTCCGAGGTGAAACAGCGACTCGCCCAGTTGGAACAGCGCGTCTGGATACGCGCGGTGTTGTGGGTAGTTGTCGACGATGTCGGAGAAGATGATGCTGGCTTGGAGGTAGTCCTCCATGCGGAAGTAGAGTTCACCGTTGGTGAGGCGCTCTTCCACGTACGTGGGGCTCCGAAGCGCGCTCCGACGCAATGGTTGCTGGAGCAAGGCCGCCGCGCGGCCCTCGATGTCCCCGATCTCCCGCGTCACGCGCTCGACGGATTGCGCCCCCGCGACGGACGGCGCCCCCTGGGCCGCGATGCAGCTCAAGAGGCTGAGAAGGCGCAGCGCCCGCGCTCCTCGTGACACATGCCCGCGTTTACGCTCTGTTCGCGCGGGGACGGCCAGGAGGACCGAGGACGACGCCGAGCACGTCGCCCCCTGCGGCATCATTCAGCCGCCTCTTCCGCGGCTGCGCGCGCCGCCGCCCGATCCTGGACGCGCTCGATGTAACGAACCGCAGGACGCTCCTCGAGGGGAGCGGTGGGCCCGCCCTTCTCGTATGCGACGACTCGCAGCGCCACCATGCGCCCCTCGGGCGCCGTGAAGGAGTAGCTGGAGCGGACCTTGAAACGATAGCCCTTCAGGTAGGAGAAGATGCCGTATCCGTGACCGCGGTACTCCAGGTTCACGCTGAGGCTGTGCTCACCAGGCACGATGTTTCCGTCGTAGACGGCGAACTCGTCCTGCGACGCGAGGGAGCCCTCTTCGTCGGCGCGGTTGAAGACGGGCGCGCCATCGAGCGCGTATACCGCCTTGACCAGCCGGTAGCTCGACGACATCTCGTTCTCGTGGGTGATGACCACCTGCGAACCTGCGACGACCACGCCAAGGACCGTCTCCGCGAGCAGCGACAGACGCGTCTTGGAGCGGAAGATCTGCTCCTTCAGCTCATTGATACGCTGTTCGAGGTCCCGCAGACGAACCGCGTAGGACCCGGCGTCGAGCGGCCGGTCGGCCTCCGCCGAGGTCGTCGTAGCCGTGACGGCGGACTGATCGACGTCCCCGATGGTGTCGGTCGCGTCCACCCCGGTCGGGGCGGGCTGGGCCAGGGTCTGGGTTACGGGAGCGAGCGTCAGGAGGAGCGCTGCGACAAGGCTTAGGGCACGAATTCCGCGCATGGTCATGAGTCCCCTCATCTAGAGGCGTGGGGCGGGGTATTCCCCCCAGAACTACGTTTCGGGCTTATAGCAATCGGCATTTCTTAGGTCAACGACGGCTAGCACGCGCTTGCGCCACCCACCCACCGATGATTTGTAGGGAACTGTAGCACGCAAGCCCGTTCGGATACCATCCTCCTTCTGAGCGTTTGCCGCTCCCCCCTCCCCCCTCCCGTCCAGACCGTCCCGCCGGCTCGTGCGTCTCCCCCTCCACGCCCCTCGTCCCCCCTCCCTCAGTCTGCCCACCCAGGCAGCCGGACCGGAGGGGCGCAACGCGCACGCTCCCCGTTCATGGCCACTACAGTCCTCGACATCGGCGACGTTCCGTCGTGGCCCAGCGCGCTGCGCCCCGGCCGGAGAGCACCGGTGAGCCCCCTGACGCACGATCCCGCGACCGACGAGCGCCTGCTCGCCGCCTTCCTTGGAGGAGACGCCCAAGCGTTCGAGGAGATCGTCCACCGCTACCGCGGCCCCCTCTACAACTTCCTGCTGCGTTCGGTGCGCGACCCTCAGGTGGCGGCCGATCTGCTCCAGGAGGTCTTCCTGCGTGTCATCCAACGGGCCGACAAGTTCCACGGAGCCGCCAAGTTCTCGACCTGGGTCTACACGATCGCTCGCAACCTGACGATCGACCACGCACGGCGGATGCAGCACCGCCGACATCGCTCGCTGGACGCGCCGGTCGAGATCGACGGCGACGGCCGCAGCACGCTCGGAGAGCGCGTGTCGGGCACCGACCTCGGAGGCGAGCGAGCCGTCGACTCGCTGGCGATCCAGCGCCGCGTAGCGTCCGCCGTCGAGGCGCTCCCCTCCGAACAACGCGAGGTGTTCCTCATGCGCCAGCTCCAGGGGCTGCCCTTCCAGGACATCGCAGACGTCGTGGGCGTCCCTGTGAACACGGTGAAGAGCCGCATGCGCTACGCGCTGGAGCGCCTGCAGGAGGCGCTGTCCGAGTACGAGCACCACCTCGAGGAGACCCGGTGAGGCCATGAGCGCGTGCGATGTGTGCCAGGAGCAGCTGCTCGACTTCGTGACTGGCGAGTTGGACCGCGCAGAGCAGCGGGCCGTGGCCGAGCACCTGGCCGACTGCGACCTCTGCCCCGCGGTGGAAGCAGACCTGCGGCGTGGCTTGGCGCTCGCGTCGGCGCTCCCCCTCGAGGCTCCTCCCGAGGCGGCGATGCGCTCGGTCATGCGCGCCGCGCGCGTCCGCAGCGGTGAGGCGTCCACCTCGACGTCGGCCTCCGCGTCCGCATCGACCTCGATGCTCCCGATGGCGCTGACGGGCCGCTGGGGTCGCGTGCGCGCTTTCCTCGTGCGTCCGCAGTTCGTCATGGCGACGGTCATGCTCCTGGCGGTGGCGTTCGGTGCTTGGTACGTGCCGCGGCGCGCCGAGCAGCGCCGCCTCGCGGATCTCGCCGCACCCTCGACGCCCGTCATCGCCGATACGGGGGATGTCGTGTCGCCCGACGACGAGCTTCCCCCGAGCGAGACCACTCCCGTGACTCCACTGGAGCCGAGCGTCGTCGCCCTCGGCCCGGCCGCGCGCCTCGAGCGCGGGCTCCAAGCGTACGGTCGCAGCGACTACGTCGCCGCCATCGACGAGCTCAACGCGGTCGTCTCCGCGCCCGCGGTGAGCGAGGCCTCGTGGACCACGGCCATGCACCACCTTGCCCGCAGCTACCAACAGAACGGGGACTGCCCCTCGGCCACACGACGCTACGAGCAGCTGTTCCGCCGCAGCCCCGCCTACAACCAGGCAAGCCAAGCGATGCTGGAGGCGGGCACATGCTACCGAGCGCTGGGGAACGAGCTGCGCGCGCGCGAGCTCCTCGAGCTCGCCGCCGAAGACCCGGCCACCCGCGACGCGGCGCGCAGCGAACTCTCGGAGCTCGGGCCTCCCCGAAACCGCAGGCCCACGCGGGCGCCCGCCCCCAATCGACTCGGCGCGCCAGCGAGCGACGAGCCGTCGTCCCACCCGAGCCGCTCCTACGACTCCCCGTACTGAAGCGAGCCGAGCGCCCCGCCACGTCGCGCCGAGCAACACGGTCCGCACACGACCGCGGGGGCGAGCGCGGTCATCCCCGTGCGCACCGGGCCGTCAACGCAAGAGGCCACGCAGGGCGGTCGGGAGGCGACTCGTGGGAGCGATCCGTGAGCCCGCCGCCGCGAGCGCCAGGGCGGTGGCCTCTGCGAAGTTCCCGGCCAGCGTGAGCGCGCTCAGGTCGACACCTGCCAGCTCCGCGCGCCAGCGGGCGTCCAGGCCGGAGTACACACAACGGACTCCGAGCGTGCGGCACACCTCCTCCGCCGCGAGCAGGGCCCGCGCACGCCGGGCGGTCGGGGCGGCGAGCGGATTCACATCGACGACGCACGCTCGCGCCTCGGCGCGGAAGAGCGCCCGACCCAGCTCCTCGATCAGCGCCGTCACGGCGTCGGGCGAGAGGTCCCCGACGAGCCGCAACGCGACCACTCCATCCGCGAGCGCGAACGGCGCGATGGCCTGCTCGTGTCCGCGACGCACGCGCCGCTCGACCGCCTCCTCACGGCCACGGACGAAGCCCTCGAGACACACGGCCTGCAGCGCCTCCTCGAACGCCTGGGTGGGCTCGGCGCCCTCGTCGCGGAACGCGCGTAGGAGAGCCGGGACCACCCGCAGCACGGGCGTCGGCGTGGCACCGGACAGCGCCAGCGCACGTCCGAGCAACGTGACCATCGCGAGGCTCTCGTGGTGCTCGAGGGAGGTCGCGTCTCCTGCGCGGTCCGTTCCGAGACCGAAGAGGAGCGCGTGCACCGCCGGCCGGGCCTCGAGGACGAGCTCTGCCTTGACCTCGGGGCGCAACGAGATGGCCCCCAGTCCCTGGCTCTCGAAGCGGGCGAGGATCCGCTCGGCCAGCGCTTCGGGGTCTTCGTCCGTGGGGAGCGGGCTCACGCCGTCGAGTGTATCGGGCCCCCACGCGAAAGCCGAAAACTTCGACATGGCGAGGCGCTGACGTACACCTCGGGGATGAGCGTGATCGTCCAGAAGTACGGTGGCAGCTCGGTCTCCGACGTCGAGAAGATTGGGCTCGTGGCGGACCGCATCTGCGCCGCGCGGGACGAAGGCTACGGGGTGGTGGTGGTGGTCTCCGCGATGGGCAAGACCACGGACGAGCTGCTCGGACTCGCCCGCAGCATCGACCCCAACCCGCCGCGGCGCGAGCTGGACCTGCTGCTCTCGACCGGCG
The DNA here is from genome assembly GCA_020633055.1 of Sandaracinaceae bacterium. NCBI lineage: Bacteria > Pseudomonadati > Myxococcota > Polyangiales > Sandaracinaceae > Sandaracinaceae bacterium. Next base: position 15,322 of record JACKEJ010000014.1, read on the forward strand.
AGCGGGTGTCGATGACGCTGCTCTCCATGGCACTGCAGCGCCGCGGCTGCGACGCCATCTCCTTCACCGGCAGCCAGAGCGGCATCCTGACGAACGACTGGCACTTCGACGCGAAGATCCTCGAGGTGCGCCCCGTGCGCGTGCTCGACGAGCTCGCGCGCGGACGTGTCGTGATCGTCGCTGGCTACCAGGGCATGAGCTACAAGCGCGAGGTGACCACGCTCGGTCGCGGCGGTAGCGACACCACCGCTTTGGCGATGGCAGCCGCTCTCTCTGCGGAGCGGGCCGAGATCTACTCGGATGTGGACGGCGTGTACTCGGCCGACCCGCGCGTCGTGCCGGACGCACGGCACCTCCCGGAGCTGACCTACGTGGAGATGCAGTCCATGAGTGACGCCGGCGCCAAGGTGCTGCACGCCCCAGCTGTGGAGTTCGCGCGGGGTCGAGAGGTCCCCATCCACTGCCGCGCCACGTTCGCGCCCGGCCGGGAGACCCGCATCTCGAACCACGCGCTGGCCCACCGCCGTCCCTTCGCCGTGGTCGGCCAGCCCGGCATCGCGCGGCTGTGGGTCGCCGGCAGCGACCGGGAGCGGCGCCTGGCGCTGCAGACCACACGGGCGCACTCGGTGCTGCCGTTCTTCGACGAGCGCGGGGAGGACACGACGGAGCTGCGCATCGCCACGGCGCACGTACCCGACTGGGGGCGCACCCGCGACGTCCTGCTCGCGCACCCGCACATCCGTCTCGAGGAGGGCGTGTCGCGTGTCAGCCTGGTGGGCGGCTCGGCCGAGGTGCAGCGCGCGTCGCTGCGGGCGGAGCTGGCGGAGGCAGGTGTAGGCGTGCTGGCCGTCGACGTGGATCCGCACGGCGAGCGCGTCTCCGCGCTGGTGCCGAGCGCCCAGACGGACGTGGCCGTGCGCGCGCTCCACGAGCGCGTGGTGCTCGACCCCGAAGCGAACGATTGAATGCGCGCGCTGGGTGGGTAGTCTGACGGGACCATGCGCCGCCCTGCCCTCGCCCTCCGCGCCGTGATCGCGCTCGCGTCCCTCCTGACCGCTGCGACCGCGGTGTCCCTCGCGCCGGACACCGCGTCCGCCGAGGCTGGCACCAAGATCCGACGTGCCCCGCGCCCGGGAGTGCGCGTGCGCTTCGCATCTCTGGATGGTCAGTCGGGCATGCAGGGCAACGCGTTCCTGCTGTTTTCGTCACGCCGCATCTCGCTGGACTCACCGGCGAGCCCATGTGGAGGGAGCCACGTGGTGCGGGCGGAGGCGCGCGGGTCGAGCGGGCTCATTCGCAAGATCGAGCTGACGCTGCACCTGGGCCGATCCGGGCAGCTGGCGGTCCAGCAGGGAGGCTGCCCACGCGCGGAGCTGCGCGCCGAGCTCGAAGACGGGACCATCCTGACCGGCGGCGAGGGGACCGTGGACGTGCAGCGGGCAGAGCTCCAGAGCGGAGGGCAGGTGATGGGGACCTACTCGTGGACGGCCACCCGAGCGGGCGCGCCTTTCCCCACGCGCGGAGAGTTCAGCTTCACGCTGCCGTGACCCCTGGCCCTCCACGTCTGCGTGGGATCGAACGGCGCAGCAGCGGGTCTGGGCTCCCAGCTGGCGCGGCGGGTCTCAGCTCGCGAGCGAACGCACGAGCGGCGCCAGCTCGGCCGCGCTCGGCGCACGCGTCAGGGTGAACACGACGCAGCAACCGACGGCGCTCAGATCGACGTCGGTATGACTGTGGGGCACGGCCGCGCGCAAGGCGTCCAGCTGCGCTGCCTCCGACGCGCTGGGCGGGCGCTCGACCCGGAACCAACGCCGCAGGCGAGGAAACGACAGCGGCTCGGCTGGCGCGCCGGAGCCCCAGCTGACCTCCAGCTCGTCCGCCGCGGGGGTCGCCCGCACGCGCACGGTCACCCACGGCGCGCTTCCGCCATCTCGAGCTGGCCCACGCATGTGCAGCGTGTCCCCTTCCACGTGGACCCCTGCGCCGTCCGCCCCGCTCGACCGATAGTCCACGCCCCGCAGCTCACCGGCCAGCGCGCGCAGTCGCTCCATGAGCCCTCGCAGGCGCAGCCGCGCGGAGGCGCCCTCTGGCCACACGGAGCAGCTCAGCGTCTGCGCGCCGCCCCCGTCCACGCCCACGGAGCGCAGCTGGAGTGTCGCGTCGTCCGGCGACTCGACGATGCGCGCGAAGTAATAGCGCTGCGCAAAGTACACCGCGTCCAGAGGCCCTGACGCGCCCTCCACCACGATCTCGGGCTCGGCAGACCCGCCGACGGGCAAGACGCGCACGGCGTCGTCGGAGGTGCATGGCACGGCGACCTTGAACCCCCTCTCCGCCCACAGGATACGGGGGGTGAGGCCGTCCCTGCGCTGGCTCAGCACGGCGTAAGGCTTGACGCGCGTCGAGCCCCGCGCATCGAGCACGCACGCCATGGACTCTCCCGTCTCGAGCTGCAGCGCGACTCCCACCTGCTCACCGACCCACTCGACGTCGACGTGGGCCACTGGCGCGGGCAGACGCAGCCGCACGTCGCGTGAGTCGCCAGGCGCCATGAAGAGCACGCCGAGCACGGGATCCGGGAGCGCGTACAGAACCGCCAGACGGTCTCCCGAGAGCGCCGCCTCGAGCGCCCGCACGTCCCCTCGTGTCACCGACGTTCGCTCGAGCGTGGGCCCCTCGGCGCGTTCGTTTCCCCGCGCTGGCGCAGCGGACGGCCAAGCCCCGTGGACGATACCCGTGGCGTCCGCGAGGACCACCCGTGCCCGTGCGCCGTCCACGCCCAACGCGACATGCCGCGCGGGCCCCAGCGGCACGGGCTCGTGGCCGTCGAACGCGAACGCGCCCGCAGCAGCCGTGTACACCGCGCGGCCCTCCCCCGCCGCGAACCGCACGCGCGGCTCGGCGCCGACGTGCCGGTCGTCCGGCCCCACGAAGTCGAGCGTGCGCGCGCGCAACGCGCTGGCGGCAGGCGCCGCGGCCACGACTGGACCGGCCGACAGGCGCGTTCCCAGCACCCACCCCGAGGCCCCGAGCCGAAACGAGCAGCCGGCGCTCATGTCTCGATGGAGCGCCCCGCCGTCAGCTCGATCAAACGGTCGATGAGGAACGAGCTCTGCTCCTGCGCCTCCTCCGTGAACTCACCGAAGAACGCGCGCACCTCGTCGAACACGGCGTCGAAGCGCGGCTGATCACGCTGCGCCAGGATGTCCGCGATCTCACCGGCGCTCGCTTGGAACGCTCGGGTGACCTCGGCCGTGCTCGGGTTCAGCATCTCGATGGCGCCGTACAGCGCCGGGGACTGCGCGAAGTGGCGCGCGGCAACGTAGGTCTCGAGCAGGTACGCCGGCGACGTGAACGCCAACGAGTCCTCGAGCGGGATGCCCAGACGGCTCAGCGTGAGCCCCAGCACCTGCGTCTGATAGTGGTTCAGCACCTGCACCACGGACATCATGCGATCGTGGTGCTCGGCGGTGGCCTCCGAGACCGTGAATCCGCGCGAGCGCAGCGTCTGCGTGAGCCATTCCCACCAGGCGTCGCCGCGGCCACGGCAGACCACCACGCGCTGCCCTTGGAAGGTGTGCACGGCGGGGCCGAACATGGGGTGCGTGCCGATCACGCTGGCAGAGGTCGAGGCCAGCATGACGTCCAGCGGCAGCTGCTTGATGGAGGTGACGTCCATCAGGAGTCCGTCGGGGCGGACGTGCGGGCCGACCGCTCGGATGACCCCCTCGGTCTCGCGGATGGGGACGCTGACGATGACGACGTCCGCGTTGCGGGCTGCGTCCTCGACGGACAGCGCCGTGCCGATGTCGCTGATGAGCACGGTGTGCCCGAGGTCGGCGAACATGCGGTGCAGCAGGCGGCCCATCCCACCGAGCCCACCCAGGATGGCCACGGTCTTCGGCTCGACGTTGAGCGGGACCTCGGCCCGCAAGCTGGCCTGGTGGTCGCGGCTGGCGAGCATCAGCAGCCGCCAGATGGACTCGATGACCGAAGGGGGCAGGCCCAGCTGCGCGGCTCGGTCCTTGACGGATACGAGGATGGCGCGCTCACGAGCGAGGTCCCGGATGCGGACGCCGTGATGGCGCTTGTGCGCGGCGATCTCCGCCACCACACCCATGCGGCGCGAGAGCAGCTGCAGGACGTCGCGGTCGAGGGCGTCCAGCATGGCGCGCAGCACCGAGAGAGGCCGTTCGTTGGAATCGGGAGGATGGTTCGACATGGCGCGCTGGGGGTGACCATAATCCCCCGCGTGCGCCGGCTCAAACTGCATCATCAAATCGCCCTCGCCATGCTGCTCGGGGCGGCGCTCGGCGCCTCCGTGCGTGCCCTCGCGGGCACGGAAGCGCTGGACCCGGACGCCGCGCTGACGGCAGCCGCGGTCGGACAAGGGCTCGGGACGGTGTTCCTGCGGCTGCTGCAGATGCTGGTCGTGCCGCTGATCGTCTCGTCCCTTGTGAGCGGCGTCGCAGGGCTCGGCGATCTGCGCAGGCTGGGGCCCATGGGCGCGCGCACCATCGCGTTCTACCTGGGCAGCAGTGCCATCGCGATCCTCACGGGGATCGCGGCCGTGCAGCTGGTCGAGCCTGGCGTGGGTGTGGACCGCGCGCTGCTGGAGTCGGGCGCCGAGGGGCACGCCCTCCCAGCGGCGGTCTCGGCCCCCGCGCAGAGCGCGCTGGACGTGCTTTACGATCAGCTGCTGCGGATGATCCCGACGAACCCCATCGCGGCCGCCGCGGAGGGGGCGATGCTGCCGCTGATCTTCTTCTCGCTGCTGCTCGGGGTGTTCCTCAACCTGAGCGAGCACGACCCCGACGCAGGGCCCACCCAGAGCGCGGTGGTGCGCCTGCGCGAGCTGTTCGAGGGGCTGTTCGCCGTGATGATGCGCATGACCCTCGCGGTCATCGCGCTCGCGCCCTTGGGGGTGTTCGGGTTCATGTTGAGCAGCACCGCAGCGCATGGGGCCGAGGCCTTCGTCGCGCTCGGAGGCTACGCGGCGACGGTGGCCATCGCCCTGGTCGTTCACGCGGGCTTCACGCTACCGCTGCTGCTGATCGGTCTGACGCGCCGCAACCCCCTCGAGCACGTGCGCGCGATGTTGCCAGCGCTCATGACCGCCTTCGGGACGGCCAGCAGCAACGGCACGCTGCCGCTGACCCTCGAGTGCGCGGAGAAGGCGGGGGTGCCGGGACGGGTTGGCGCGTTCGTGCTGCCCCTCGGCGCGACCATCAACATGGACGGCACCGCGCTCTACGAGGCTGTCGCGGTGCTCTTCATCGCGCAGGTGTACGGACTGGACCTGAGCCTCACGCAGCAAGGGGTGGTCGCGCTCACTGCGCTCCTCGCGAGCGTGGGCGCGGCGGGCATCCCGCACGCGGGGACGGTGATGATGGTGGTCGTGCTGAGCGCGGTCGGACTGCCGACCACCGCCGTGGGACTCATCCTCGCGGTCGACCGGGTGCTCGACATGTGCCGCACCGCCGTCAACGTGTACAGCGACTCGGTCGCCGCCGCGGTCGTGGCCCACTTCGAGGCTCGGCGCGACGCCGACAGCGTCTGACATTCGTCCTGGCGGGCGCTGGCCACGCGCAAGGCAGCGGACGCTCGCGCCGACAACCCCCGCATGACACCGCGCGCCCTAGTCCTCGGTCTGCTCGACCTCCTGGCGCCAGTGCGTTGCCCCGGGTGCGACGAGGCCCTCGACCCCGACCCGAACGACCTCCCACCCATCGACCCGTTCACCGACGGGTTCTGCGTCGTGTGCGCCGCGCTAGTCGAGCCCTTCGAGGGCGAGCAGGCCCTCTATCAGTACGGTGGTCCGCTGGCCGAGGCCATCAAGCGCTTCAAGTACGAGGGACGACTGGACGCGCTGCCCGCCCTGACACGCCTCGTCGCGCGCGCGGCTCCCGACCTCTCGGGCGAGGTCGACGCCGTCGTCCCGGTGCCCCTGTTCCCCCGTCGCCGGCACACGCGTGGCTTCGACCAGGCCGCGCTGCTGGCGCGTCCTCTGGCCCGCGCGCTGGGCGTCCCTCTCTCGCGCGCGGTGCTGCGGCGCGTCCGCGACACGCCCCCACAGGCACGGCTGGATGCGGCCGGGCGGGAGCGGAACGTGCAAGGCGCCTTCCTCGCGCGGCGCATCGAGGGGCAGCGCCTGTTGCTCTTCGACGACGTGCACACCACTGGGGCGACCCTCGTGGCGGCGCAGGACGCGCTCTTCGACGCGGGCGCGTCCACCGTCATCTCGCTGAGCCTGGCGGGACGAAGTTGAAGTGGCGCCCCCGGCACGATTCGAACGTGCGACCTTCGGCTTAGGAAGCCGCTGCTCTATCCTGCTGAGCTACGAAGGCGAGGGCGCGTGTGTACCACGCAGCCAGGACACGTGCACTCGAAGACCGGCATGATGGAAGGCCGCCCGGCGCAGACGACGACTGGGCACGTCGGTCCCGGCGGGGGGATGAGCGCGCCGCTCACGTGGGCCACTCGAAGGACTCGAGGTGATTGCGCAGGGCGCTGATGTCCGGGAAGCGATGCAGGATGAGCGACGCCTGCATCCCCGCGCAGATGTAGCGGATGTGATCGCCTGCGCGCGCGTAGTGCTTGCGACCGCCCACGCACTGATAGAGCACACGCACGGCGTCCACCAGGTCGTTGTTGCGGAGGCGCTTGCTGGGACGGCCACGATCGTAGAAGTCCAGCAAGCGGATGTTCAGGTGGATGCCCGTCGGCTGGACGAGGATGTTCTGGGTGTGGACGTCGCCGTGATACTCGCCCACCGCGTGGATCTTTTCGAGCCCGCGCACGAGGCTGTGCAGCAGCGTCAGGGCCATGAACGGGTGCAGTCGTCGCCCGCGCTGCTCGTAGGTGAAGTCCTCGAGGCGCACGCCATCGAAGAGGTCGGAGATGAGGCAGAGCACGCTCTGCCCACGCACGTCCACCCGCATGGTGTGGTGGTAGTGCAGCACGATGGGACAGTGCTGCAGCTTGTCGAGCTTGCGCGCACTCCACACCACCTGCTTGTCGGCGTCCACCGGCGCCTGGAAGTAGAGCTTGGCCGCGCGGTGCACCCCGGTGGAGCGCTCCTTGATTTGGTAGACCTCGCCCTCGCTCCCGGCGCCCAACTTCTGGACGACGCTGTAGCGGTCTCCGAAGACCCGGCCTGGCGTCAGATCGAACCCTCGGCGCGTCGGCATGGCGTGCGTACCCGGTGGAGGCCCACGAGGGGTCAGTCTTCGAGGACGAACGTCACCTTGAGGTTGACCCGGTAGGAGACGATCTTGCCGTTGTCGATGTGGACCTTTTGGTCCTGGACCCACGCGCTACGCACGTTCTTGAGGGTCTTCACCGCGCGCGCGACCCCCTGCTGGACCGCGTCGTCGAAGCTGGTCTCGGAGGAAGCGATGATTTCGGTGACTCGAGCGACGGACATGCGGGACTCCTCGAAGCGCGGGGTCTCTCCCCGACGAGTGGCGAGTGCGCACCCTACCGGAGTCTCGACGGGTCCTCAATATCCAACGACGTGCAGCCTGGCGGCGCCGTGATCGGGTTGCACCGCGAAGGCGTCCCCCCGGGGATCTCCACGAAGTAGTCCATGTCGGGCCGGGGCGCCGGCACGTCGGTGCTGATCATGTGGGCGCCGGACGCCAGGGCGGCTTCGAGGTCGTTGCTGCCATCGGCGAGCAGGTCGGAGATGCCGTCCGCGAACGTCCGCACCAAGTAACCGGCCTCGACCGCGGCACGGGCGTCGGCGTTCGGCGTGTTCTGGATGCGCACGGCAGACCAGCTGTCCCCCTCCTCGGAGTCTGCGAAGATGAGCCGCCCGTCCAGGCCCGAGCCTTCGTTGGCGTACGCCACGCAGTCCTCGCGCGAGCAGTTGAGGAAGAACAGGACCCGCCCGCGGGTCTGCCCGAGCGTGGGCCAGCCGTCCTCGGTCACAGCTTGGTCGAGCGTGTCGCGCGCCCCCTGGACCTCGTCGGGCGTGATGACCTCCTCGGGCGCGAACACGCTGAGGATCTCCGCATCCAGCGCGGAGAGGGCGGCCAGGCGGTCGGGCGTGTCGGCGGCCGGCAGCGTCTTGGGTTCGATCTGGATGAAGATCGGGTGGTGGCCCGGGTGGTCCCTCGACCAGTCACGCACGCCCGTGATGCAGTCGACGAAGGTTGGACAGGTGGACACCTGGTCGAAGCGCGGCAGATGGTACACCTGGAAGGCGCGCAGGTCCGCGTCCCAGTGTACGTCGATCTCGAGCTTCCGGACGCCCTGCGTGTCCAGCTGCTCGGCCATGGGCGCCATCGTGTAGCTCCACGAGGGCGCGGTCATCTCGTTCGGCTGCACGTGGTAGCTGTTGTGGGTGCCTTCACACTGCAGGTGGTTGAGCCGTAGCGTGTCGTCCAGCGGATGCACCGTGTCCTTGCCTTCCCCGCACGAGCTCAGGAGGACCCCCACGAGCAGAAGACAAAAGGTGCGCATCTTGCCGACGTGAGAACCACCACCGCGCGGCAGATGTGACGAAAGAGTGCGGTTCGTGACCTTCGCGTGAAACGACATGCGCGCACTCTGCCACGAATCCGATGCGAAGTGGTTGAGCGCAGCGACGCGCTCGGCTATGGTGCCGCCTCCTTTCGGGGTGTAGCACAGCCTGGTAGTGCGCTAGCTTTGGGAGCTAGAAGTCGTGGGTTCGAATCCCGCCGCCCCGACCCCACCGAGACCCCCGCCCGTCCGCGGCGCGGAGGTCTCGTCCGAGCCCTCCCCCGGGGCTCCACCAGACCCCGCCGCGCTCGGTCGTGTCGCGGGTTTGGGCCCATAGCTCAGTCGGATAGAGCGGCGGCCTTCTAAGCCGATGGTCGGTGGTTCGATTCCACCTGGGCCCGCCATTGTCAGCTATTTCTTGCCGGGTGTGGCACCGGGCGCCGCTTTCGGGTCGACGATGTGCGCCAGATCCACCAGGTCCCACGCCTCGCCGTTGCGGTAGAGGCGCTTCCCCAGACGCGGGTAGTCGCCCACGTCGTGGGTCAGACGTTGGCCCACCACGAGGCACCGCAGCGGCTCGGGCCCGGGGTTGGAGAACACGTGCGCGGGACCGCCGGCTGGCAGACCGATGAAGTCCCCTTCGCCGACCTCGAAGGTCTCCTCGTCGAGGGTCACGTGGGCTCGACCAGACAGGACGTACACGCACTCGTCCTCGAAGAGGTGTCTGTGGTGCTCCGTGGACTCCGCGCCGACCGGGACCTCGATCAGATGGAACCCGAGGCCGGTCAGGCCCGTGGCGTCGCCCAGCGACTTGTTCAGCCGCCTGCCGTTGGGGTTCAGGAAGTGGACCTTGGCGGTCCCGGGCATGGCCTCGATCGCGTCGCGCGACAAGATGTAGGGACTCTGCGTGGTGGACGGAGTGTGGCTCATGGAGGATCCGTAACGCGTCGCCTGGCCCGTGACGAGGCCGATCGCGCGAGACGCGGCCGCCCGGACCACGCGCGTAGGACCGAGCCCGCCGCTCCGAGAGACGCTCGCCACGCCGCGACCGCTCTACCCCTTGGCCTGTAACGCGGCGGGCGGTGCCACGACCCGGCCACATGCCTCACTTCGCCCTCCGCGCTGCGCGCGCGCTCTCTCTCCTCTTGCTCGTCGGCTGCGGCGGGGCCACGGCCACCGTCGAGGCGCCCGCGGCGGCCCGCTACGATGTCCTCACCGGGGACCTGGACGCCGCGCTGGCAGGCGCGTGGCGCGCTGACGACCGTGCCCGTGACGCCGCACGTCATCCGCGCGAGACGCTCACGTTCTTCGGCGTCACCCCGGACATGACCGTCGTGGAGTGCTGGCCAGGCGGTGGCTGGTACACACGTATCCTCGCGCCGCTGCTACGCGACCATGGCCAGCTCATCAGCGGTGGACTGCCGGTGGACGACGAGCGCCGCGGACAGTACGAGCGCGACTTCCGCGCCATGGTCGCGGCGCACCCCGAGCTCTACGATCAGGTGCGCTTGGCGACGCTGCACCCAGGGGACTTCCTGACGGACATCCCTGACGGAAGCGTGGACGCGGTGCTGACGTTCCGCAGCGTGCACAACTGGATCCGCTCCGAGGGGCACGACCCGAACGACTACTTCCGCGCGGCCGCCAGGGTGCTGCGTCCAGGGGGGGTGCTCGGGGTGGTGCAGCACCGGGCCCCCGAGGGGACCCCGGCCGCCGAGGACCCGAACACGGGCTACGTGACCGAGGCCCGCGTCATCGCGCTCGCCGAGGCCGCTGGCCTGGTGCTGGACGCGCGATCCGAAGTCAACGCGAACGCACGCGACGACCACGACCACCCGGAGGGCGTGTGGTCGCTCCCCCCCGTGCGCCGCGGCGAGGGGATGACCGACCAAGAGCGGGACGCCATCGGCGAGAGCGACCGGATGACGCTGCGCTTCCGCAAGCCCCTCGGCGCGCCCCGCGGGGACGAAGCCGACACCGCCCAGGGCGGCGCCTGAACGTTGAATCCGCGGGCCAGGGCGCGTAGCGTCTGGCCCATGCGACGCTGCCTCAGCCCGTCCGGCACGGACAGGATGCCTCTCCGTTCGACGCCCCGCCACGCACGCCGCCAGGTGGGCCTGTGGCTATCGCTGTGCGCGCTCGGCGCCGTCGGCTGCGGCGACGACACGCTGCCTCCCCTGCCGGATCGTCCGTCGTACGTGCTCACCGAGGCGGAGGGCCGCCCAACCTACGTGTACGTGCCGAGGGACTACGATCCATCCATCTCGTACCCCCTCGTGGTGCTCCTGCATGGCTACGGCGCCGGCGGCGGCGCCCAGAACCTGTACTTCGGGCTGAGCAACCAGACCACGGCCCTGCAGTTCATCTTGTTGTTGCCCAACGGGACGCGCGACGAGCAGGGCAGCACGCACTGGAACTCCGAGGCGGACCCGGACGACGTGGACGACGTGGCCTACCTGCGACGGTTGATCGACGAGGCCAAGGCGAACTTCCGGATCGACGCCCACCGTGTGTATCTCTTCGGCCACAGCAACGGGGGCTTCATGAGCTACCGCATGGCGTGCGACGCTTCGGACGCCATCACCGCCATCGCGAGCCTGAACGGGATGCCTCCAGAGGACCCCGCGGCGTGCGCGCCCGAGCGCGCCGTGAGCGTGTTGCAGATCCACGGCACCGCCGACGAGGACGTGCTCTACGACGGTCGCCCGACGTCCGACGGAAGTGGCTACCCGAGCGCACCGGAGGCGGTCGCCCGCTTTGCCGAGGCTGCCGGGTGCGACACCGAGCGCTCGGAGATGGGCGCCAACCTGGACCTGGACGAGGAGCTCCCCGGGGACGAGACCACGGTGCTGGAGTATCGGCGCGGTTGCCGGCGCGGTCTCGACGCGGCCTTGTGGACCATCGTGGATGGTGAGCACCTACCGGCCCGGTCGGACTCGTTCGTGCCCAACGTGATCACGTGGCTGGTGAGTCACCGACTCTGACGGGGCGCGCCGTCGGCACCGTGGGCGGCGTCACTCGAGCACGAACGCGCGCACACCCCCCAGCTCCATCGCTGCGCTCATGTAGTCGCAGCCGCCGTCTGGGCGCGGCGACAGGTCCGCGATGCCGCGCAGCACGGACCTGACGAGGTTCGTGAGCCCCTCGTCCATCCCCGAGGCGATGTAGATGTCTTCGACCAGCTCGTTCATCGCGCTGATGGGCACATAGCCCCCGAAGCGACCGTCGAGCGTGTACTCACCTTCGTCCAGTCGGAACTCACCTCGCCCGCGCAGCATGGGGAAGTCCAGGTCCACGCCCAGGATCTGGATGGGGAGCGTCACCTCGGCAGCCTCGACGTACAGGACCCCGTCGCGGATGGACGCTTCGCGCGTGGCCTCGAACTGATACCCCGGACGTGGGTCGAAGCTCTGCCCCGGAACCAAGAGCGAGTCGGTGCCCACGTCCACCGGGCCCATGCCCAAGCGGAAGCGCAGCGTGACGTGTGGGTCGTTCCGCCAGTCGTGCAGGTCCCCCACCTCCGCGATGAGCAGCAGCGTGCCGTCGTTCACCATGCTCTGCACGATGGTCGACACGTTCTCGGCCCCGAACACGACGAGCGCCGCGCCCAGACCGGAGAGCTGGTTGTCGACGCCGGACTCGCCCTCGGGGCTGACGAAGTCGGGCTTGAAGCACCCAGAGGCGTCGGAGCCGGCGGTGTGATCCACGTGGTCGAGGTCGAAGCCCCGCACGGTTCCATCGGGCTCTGGCTGGGTGATGAACTCGAGCCGCGCCATGACGAACGTCGCGGTCTCCCCTGGCTCCTGGTCGTCCTCGCACCCTGGCGGCGACGCGAGCCCCACCGCCCCCGCGAGGGTGACGCTGGTCAGCGCTCTCACGAGCGACCGGGGCAAATGCGACGGCATGCCGCACAGCGTACGCCCATTCGGGGGTAAAGTGTCCACGTGACAGATTTCCAACGCCTCACCCTCTCCCGTCAACACGATCACGTGCTCCTCATCGGCCTGAACCGCGCCGAGAAGCGCAACGCGTTCGACCTGCGCATGCTCAACGAGCTGGGCCAGGCCATCACGCTGTACGAAGACGACCCGGCGCTGCGCTGCGCGGTGCTGTATGCCGCCGGCGACCACTTCACGGCGGGCCTCGACCTGGCCGAGGTCGGTCCCGCGGTGGAGGCGGGCGCGGCCCTCTTCCCCGACGGCGGCGTGGACCCCCTCGGGATGCGCGGGCGGGTGCGTAGCAAGCCGCTGGTGATGGCCGTGCAGGGCTACTGCCTGACCATCGGCATCGAGCTGCTGTTGGCCAGCGACATCCGCATCGCGGCATCGGACACGCGCTTCGGACAGATCGAGATCAACCGCGGCATCTTCCCCTTCGGGGGCGCGACGCTGCGCCTGCCGCAGGTCGCGGGCTGGGGCAACGCCATGCGCTGGCTGCTCACGGGCGACATGTTCGACGCCCAGGAGGCGCTGCGGATCGGCCTCGTGCAAGAGGTCGTCCCCCCGGGCGAACAGCTGGCGGCGGCCACCCGTACGGCCAAGACCATCGCCATGCGCGCGCCGCTGGGGGTGCAGGCCACGCTCGAGTCTTCGCGCGTGATGCTGCACCAAGGGCCGGACGCGGCGGCCGAGCTGCTCCTGTCCCAGGCCCGCAAGCTGATGGCCACCGAGGACGCGGCGGAAGGCCTGCGCTCGTTCGTGGAGCGGCGCGAGGGCATCTTCAAGGGCAAGTGAGCAAGGACGCCCGCCACGCGGGTCGGAGGAGCACGGCGCGGTGCCGGATCCGGGTCCGCTCGGGACGTGCCGTCAACGCCACGCGCCACGCCCCGGCCGCCCGCCGAGGGCGCCTACGCGCGCCGCTTGACGTTCACGTCCACCGGGTCACGTGGCTGGCGCGTGGCGTTCACGGGCACGCTCTCGTCCTCGTAGCCGAAGGAGACACCGCACAGCATCAGCTCATCGTCGGGGATGGCGAGCTCCCGCGCGAGCAAGCCCGCGTAGGCCCGCAGCGCCGCCTGCGGGCATGAGCCGACGCCACGCGACGTGAGCGCCAGCATGAAGGTCTGGACCCACATGCCCACGTCGAGCGCCACGCCGAGCCCGAACGAGCGGTGCATGCAGACCACCGCGACGTGCGGCGCGTCGAACAGCGCGAAGTTGCGCGCGTGGGCGTCCAACCGCCCCTGCATGTCGTCGCGCCCGACGCCCATCTTCCCGTACATCTCCACGGCGCACGCCACCTGACGCTTGCGGTAGTCGCCGGGGAACGTGTCGATGGGGTGCTCCATCTGCTCGAAGCGCCCCGCCGCGAACTCCTCCAGCATGGCGCTCCGCACGCGATCGCGGGCAGCGCCGGAGGCCAGGTACACGCGCCAGGGCTGCACGTTGCAGTTGCTGGGTGTGTGCTGCGCCAGCTCGAGGCACGCCGCGATGACCTCCTCCGGGACCGGGTCCGGCTTGAAGCCCCGCACGCTGCGCCGCGCCCTCACCGCCTCGTCGAAGTCCATGCTCATGCGCGCTTCCCCTTGTTCAAGATGGCCGTGACGGCCGACACGTTCTCCGCCGACCCGTAGCAACTGCTCAGCGCTTCGTTCTCCGCGGCCGTCGCAGCCGCGAGCGAGGCCTCTTCCCCGGCTATGAGGAGGCGCTTGCAGGCCGCCGCGGCGCCGGGGGAAACCGACGCCACGTCGCTGGCGATGGCGAGGACCTCCTCGTCCAGCTGCTCGTCCGCGAACACGCGCGTGACGAGGCCCCAGTCGGCGGCGGTGCGTGCGCTGATGGGCTTGCCGCGCAGCACCAGTTCGTTCGCGCGCTGACGCCCGATGAGCCGCGGGAGCGTGAACGAGCTGCCGTACTCGAGCACGAGCCCGAGGTGCACGAAAGGTGTGCTGAAGGTCGCGCGCTCGGCCGCGTAGACCATGTCGAAGTAGGGCAGGATGGTGACGCCCATGCCCACGGTGGGACCCTGCACCGACGCGATCAGCGGCTTCTCGAAGGCACGCAGGTGACGTGCGATGTGCACCAACGCGTCGGGTGGCGCCTTCCCCTCCGCGATCTGCAGGAAGACGTTCACGTCCACCCCGGCGGTCCACATGTCGCCGGTCGACGCGAGCACCACGGCGCCCACGCTCGGGTCGGCGTTGGCCTCGGCGAGGGCGGCAACCAGGGCCCCGGCGAGCTCGCCCGAGAGGGCGTTCTTCTTCGCGGGGCGGTTGAGGATCAGCCGCCGGACGCGACCTTGGTCTTCGCGCGCGAGGACCGGGACAGGGGCATCGTGAGACATCGTGCCGCGCACTGTAGCAGCCTCTCGCTGCGCGGCCCGGCGGGCACGCAGCTCAGGACTGCTGAGCGCGGTCGCGCGCTTCCTGTTCCTCGATCTCGCGCATCACCTCACTGGCGTCCATCTCCATGGAGCGCGGCCGCGAGACCTCGTCCTCGAGCAGCACCTCGAGCGTGGGCACGCCGGTGGCCTTCCGCAGCAAGGGCTCGATGACCAGCGTACGGATGTAGCGGCCTCCTACGCTGTAGGCCGCCTTACCGCTCAGGCGCAGGCTGACGCGCTTGGGTGACACGTCGAGCAGCTCGACGCCGCCGCCGTCCGCTTCGAGGAGCGGACGCAGCACCTGATCGACGGCAGCCTGAACACGCTCCTTCATGACGGGACACAATCACCAAAATCGGACGCAGTCAACGTCTTGCGCGACGTCAGCCCGCCGGGGGCACCAGGGTCTTGGCCCGAGGCGCCGTCTGCTCGTGGTACTCCTGAATGGAGCGCACCGTGATGGGGGTGGTGCGCCGGGCCGCGATGGCGGTCACCACGGCGCTCGCCGCGGCGAGGGTGGTGAAGTACGGCACCTCGCTCATGAGCGTCTGGCGACGCAGCGAGCGGCTGTCCCGGATGGCCTGGGCGCCCTCGGTGGTGTTGAACACCATCGCGATCTCACCGTTGCGCAGGCGGTCCACGCCGTTCGGCCGGGCCTCGCCCACCTTGGCGACCAGCTCGGAGGGCACACCGTCCCGGGTCAGCACCTCACGCGTGCCCGCGGTGGCGAGCACCTCGAAGCCCAGGTCCACCAGCTGACGCGCCAGCTTGCTGGCGGCGGCCTTGTCGGCATCGCGCACGCTGATGAACACCTTGCCGGCGTCGGGGAGCACGGTCTTCGCGCTCATGAGCGCCTTCAGGAAGGCCTCGGGGAAGGTCTTGGCGATGCCCATGACCTCGCCCGTGCTGCGCATCTCGGGGGTGAGGATGGTGTCCACGCCTGGGAACTTCACGAACGGGAAGACCGACTCCTTGACGGCCACGTACTCGGGCACGATCTCGCGGGTGAAGCCCAGCTCGTCCAGCGTGGCCCCGGCCATGACCTTGGCGGCCACCTGCGCGAGGGGCACGCCGATGGCCTTCGAGATGAAGGGCACGGTGCGCGACGCGCGCGGGTTGACCTCGATGATGTAGACCTCCGTTCCCTGCACGGCGAACTGCACGTTCATCAGGCCGACCACGCCGATCTCGAGCGCGAGGGCGCTGGTGGACGCGCGGATGACCGCGAGCACGTCCGCCGGGAGCGAGTGTGCGGGCAGCACCTGCGACGAGTCGCCGGAGTGCACGCCGGCCTCTTCGATGTGCTGCATCACACCGCCGATGACGACGCGCTTGCCGTCGCACACCGCGTCGACGTCCACCTCGATGGCGTCGCGCAGGAAGCGGTCCACCAGGATGGTCTGGGTGTCAGCGTCGCGCACCGCCTCGAGGGCCACCTGGAAGTAGCGCCGCAGCTCGGTGGGCGAGTGGCAGATCTCCATGGCGCGGCCGCCGAGCACGTAGCTGGGGCGCACCACGACCGGGTAGCCGATGCGCTCGGCCACGTCGAAGGCCTCCTGCATGCCGGTCGCGATGCCGCCCTCGGGGCGCTTCAGGTTGAGCTTGGTGAGCAGCTCCTCGAAGCGCTCGCGATCCTCGGCCCGGTCGATGGCGTCCGCCGAGGTGCCGAGGATGGGCACGCCCGCCTTCGAGAGAGGCACGGCGAGCTTGAGCGGCGTCTGGCCGCCGAACTGCACGATGACCCCGTCGGGCTTCTCCTCTTCGATGATGTGCATCACGTCCTCGAACGTGAGCGGCTCGAAGTAGAGGCGGTCGGAGGTGTCGTAGTCGGTCGAGACCGTCTCGGGGTTGCAGTTGACCATGATGGTCTCGCAGCCGACGGACTTCAGCGCGAACGACGCGTGCACGCAGCAGTAGTCGAACTCGATGCCCTGCCCGATGCGGTTGGGTCCGCCACCGAGGATCATGATCTTGCGCTGCGTGGTCGGCGCGGCCTCCGAGTCACGCCCGTACGTGGAGTACAGGTAGGGCGTGAGCGACGCGAACTCGGCCGCGCAGGTGTCGACGCGCGCGAACACCGGGCGAGCGCCGGCGGCCTTGCGCTTCTCACGCACGTCCGGCGTGGCCTCGCCACGCAGCGCCGCGATGCGCGAGTCGGTGAAGCCGAGGGTCTTCCAGGCGGCCCAGGTGTCCGCGCCAACCTCGGTGCCGGCGCTGGCCGTGATGGCCTCCTCGCCGTCGATGATCTCCCGCAGCTGCTGCAGGAACCAGATGTCGATCTTGGTGGCCGCGTGGATCGCGTCGAGGGTCAGCCCCACGCGCATCGCGTCGGCCACGTACCAGAGGCGCTCGCCGAGGGGCGTGCGAATGACCTCGAGGATCGCCTCGCGCAGCTCGTCCTCGGTCGCCGGAGGCAGCTCGTCGCGGACGGCGTTCGGGTTCGCGCTGCGGGCCTCACCCGCGTTGGCCAGCTCGCGTAGCTCCGCGGCCAGGTCGCGGTAGTCCAGCTTGCCGATCATCGAGTCGAGGCCATCGTGACCGGTCTCGAGCGAGCGCGTGGCCTTCTGGAGCGACTCCTTGAAGGTCTTGCCCACCGACATGGCCTCGCCCACCGACTTCATCTGCGTGGTGAGGCGCGGGTCGGCCCCCGCGAACTTCTCGAACGCGAAGCGCGGCACCTTGGTGACGACGTAGTCGATGGTGGGCTCGAACGCGGCGCTGGTGCCCGTGATGTCGTTGCGCAGCTCGTCCAAGCGGTAGCCCACGGCCAGCTTGGCGGCGATCTTCGCGATGGGGTAGCCGGTGGCCTTCGAGGCCAGCGCCGAGCTGCGCGACACGCGCGGGTTCATCTCGATCACGATCAGGCGCCCGTCGGCCGGGTTCAGCGCGAACTGGATGTTGCTGCCGCCCGTCTCGACCCCGATCTCGCGGATGATGTCGCGCCCCGCGTTGCGCATGCGCTGGTACTCGCGGTCGGTCAGCGTCATGGCGGGAGCCACGGTGATGGAGTCGCCCGTGTGGACGCCCATCGGGTCGAAGTTCTCGATGGTGCACACGACGATGAAGTTGTCGGCCGTGTCGCGGATGACCTCGAGCTCGAACTCCTTCCAGCCCAGCAGGCTCTCCTCGATGAGGCACTCGTGCACGGGGCTCATCTGGAACGCCCAGTGGATGGCGCGGTCGAACTCCTCGCGGTTGTACGCGATGCCGCCGCCGGTGCCGCCCATGGTGAGCGAGGGGCGCAGGACGACCGGGAAGCCGAGCTGCTCGACGGCCGCGACCGCCTGCTCGTAGGTCTTGGCGGTCCAGGCGCGCGCGCACTCCACGCCGATCTTGGCCATGGCCTGCTTGAACAGGTCGCGCTCCTCACCCTTGCGGATGGCCTCGGTCTTGGCGCCGATCAGCTCCACGCCGTGCTTCTTCAGGATGCCGAGGTCGTCCAGCTCGAGCGCGAGGTTGAGCGCGGTCTGGCCACCCAACGTGGGCAGCAGCGCGTCGGGCTTCTCGCGCACGATGATGGCCTCGAGGACGGAGGGCACGAGCGGCTCGATGTACGTGCGCGTCGCGAACTCGGGGTCCGTCATGATGGTGGCCGGGTTCGAGTTCACCAGGATGACCTCGTAGCCCTCCTCCATGAGCGCCTTGGCGCCCTGGGTCCCGGAGTAGTCGAACTCACAGGCCTGGCCGATGACGATCGGGCCGGAGCCAATGAGGAGGATCTTCTTGATGTCGTCGCGGCGCGGCATAGGCTCGATCGGCTAGAGGTCTTGGCCGCGATCTGCCTCGATTCGAGAGCGACGCTCACGACCGGGGCCGCTTTATCAGAGGGTCAGCGGGGCGGCAAGGCGCTGCGGCCCGAGAAGCGTCACTGCGCTTCGAGGAGAGCGCGAATCTCGGCCTCCAGGGGCGCCGCGTCCGCTGCGCGAAAGCCGCGATGGACGCTGTGCACCACGCCGGCGCGATCGATGAGGTAGGACGACGGCATGGTGGTGGGGCCATAGCGCTCGGCCACCGCGTGCTGCGCGTCGTGCACGACCGGGAACGTGAGCGGCTGCCGCTGCAGGAAACGCGTCATGTTGGCCACGTCCTGATCGACGTTGACGCCGACCACGACCAGGCCTCGCTCGCGGTAGGTCTGGTAGAAGCGCTCGAGCACCGGCAACTCTTCGCGGCAGGGCCCGCACCAGGAGGCCCAGAAGTCCACCAGCACCACCTTGCCCCGCAGGCTGGCGAGGTCCACGCGCTGCCCGGCGAGGTCGGTCAGGCCGATCTCGGGGGCGCGCTGCCCGCCGCGCAGCGCGAGGGCCGTCTGTGGTCCGAGGGGGAAAAAGACCGAAGCCGCCGAGAAGGCCACGATCGCACAAGCCGCGAGGGTGCGTCGCATGAAGCCCTCGGACGCCTCGCGTCGGCGAACATTCACGTGGCCGTTCATCGCGCCGCGATCTCCTCGCGCAGATAGTCGATCAGCTCGTCCAGCTGAGCGGGGGGGAGCTCGCGGTTGTTCACGTAGATGGTGGGCGTGCTGTTCACGCCGATGCGCTGTCCCTCGGCCCGCGAGCGGTCCACCCGCGCGCGCAGGGCCTCGTCCTCGAAGTCGGCGCGGAAGCGGTCCATGTCGAGCCCGAGCGACTGCGCGTAGCGGGCGATGTCGGTGGGCTCGAGGTTCGTCTGGTTCTCGAAGAGCAGGTCGTGCATCTCCCAGAACTTGCCCTGCGCGCCAGCGGCTTCGGCCGCCACGGCGGCGGCGGCCGCATGCTGATGCATGGAGAGGGGATAGTGCCGGAACACCAGGCGCACCTGACCGGGGAACTCCTCGACGGCACGACCGAGCGGCCGGTGAGCTCGCGAACAGAACGGGCACTCGAAGTCGCTGAACTCCACGATGGTCACAGGCGCCATGACGGCGCCCCGCACGGGCGCATCGTCGAGGTCGATCTCGACGCGCGTGTCGGCCCCGTAGCGCACGCGGAAGTGCTCCCGCAGCTCGTCGCGCTCGAGGCCCCCGGCGGCGAGGCGCGCGAGGTAGCGCGCAGCGGGCACGCACGAGCGACACGCCACGTTGGTGGTGATGCACTCGGCGACGCTCACGGGCTCGCCACAGGGCGAGGTGAGGTCGCTGACCTGCGACCACCAGACCCGGCGCGCCGCACCATCCAGCTCGGAGATGTCGACCCCTGCGAGCTCTTGCACTGGCGTCGCAGGTGCCCGGTCGGGTCCGGCCGCTGGAGTGACTGGCCGGGCCTCCGTGGCGCTCGCGTCGCTCTCGCTTCCGCACCCCGCCATGGCCAGCAGCGCCGCGACGACTGCGACGTCCGCGAGGCGGACGAGCCATCGGCGCCCTCCTCGCCCCAACGAGCTCTCGTGATTCGACGCGTGCGACCCTTGTTTCGACCACTGCATGGCGGCGGGATGGTAGCAGCCTGGTCGACGATTGCGAGCGCCCCATCGCCGCGCTCGCGTGCCCACCAGGGCGACTGCTCAGGCCTGGCTGTAGGAGGCGAGCTGCCCCCGCACCACCTCTTCGTTGATGCCGGAGCGGATGAAGTCCTTGAGGCAGTCGGCGATGGTCAACATGAGCGCATCGACCCCATCGTCGTCGATGAGCTTGGACAAGAGCGCGCGAGACTCGCGGCTGTCTTCCGTGCGGAGAAACCCTCTGACTTGATCAATCGTGATGCCGCCTTTGAAGTCGATGATGGCGTTCTCGACCAGGTAGCGTGCAAGCTCGTTCACGCGAGGGCCTCCTAGGTGGAAAGAAATCTACGTTCTTCCTCATCTAATCGCGCGGTCCCTCAAATGGCAAGTATTGCGCCCGGGCTGAACTGCCCTGCGGAGCTGCCGCGTTCGATGCCCGTCCGGCGTGGCGACCGCGGCAACCCTTCCCCGATGGCTCAGTGCCCCAGGTCCGGGGGCCCGTCCATCTCGGGGAACTCGTAGTTCGGCAGTGACAAGAACGCCTGCTTCAGCGCCTCGCCCCACCCTCGGGAGATCGTCTGGAAGTAGGGAGCGTCTCGGCCGATGCGCAGCTGGCGCTCGACCCGCAGCGTGTCGCGCTCGTAGACCTGCACGTCGAGAGGCATCCCCACGGAGAGGTTGGCCTTGATGGTCGAGTCGAACGAGACCAGCAGCAGCTTGATCGCGTCCTCGAAGCTCATGGCGGGGTCGTAGGCGCGGATCAGGATCGGCCGCCCATACTTGGTCTCGCCGATCTGGAAGAACGGGGTGTCGTTCGACGCCTCCAGGAAATTGCCCTCGGGGTAGACCATGAAGAGGCGCGGCTCGGTGTCGCCGATCTGTCCGCCCACGATCACGGTGGCGGAGAAGGTCGAGTCGGCCCGCTGCCCGCCGCCGCTCGCGTCGCTGATGATCTCACGCAGGGTCTCCCCGACGATGCGGGCCACCTGGAACATGGAGGGCGCGCCGAGGATGGTGGGGTTTCGCTCCGCCGGGGCCTTGGCGCGCTCGTCCAGGAGGCTCACCAGCGCCTGCGTGGTCGCGAGGTTGCCCGCTGTGAGCAGCGTGATGACGCGCTCTCCCTCCGTGGTCCACGTGAACATCTTGCGGAACACCGAGATGTTGTCCACGCCGGCGTTCGTGCGGGTGTCCGACATGAAGACGAGCCCGCGGTTCATACGGAGCCCAACGCAGTAAGTCATAGGCGCGTAGCATATCCCGAAATCGGGGCGCGTGGGCGAGCGGGACGTGCGCTGTGAGCACGGAATCTCCGTGGCCAGGCCCTGCCGCGTGCCCAGTGCGGCGCGACCTACTGTTCGCTGACCTGAACGGCCACGACCATGGACTCCGAAGCGCTCCCCACGCGCAGCCCGGAGATGGGCGCGGCGTCTTGGTAGTCGAGCCCCGTCGCGACCCGCACGTAGCGCTCGTCCGGGCAGACCTCGTTGGACACGTCGAAGCCGACCCACCCGAGCCCCTGGACGTACGCCTCACCCCAGGCGTGCGTGGCGTCCTGGTCCACCTGCTCGTCCATCATCAGGTAGCCGCTGACGTACCTCGCGGGCAACCCGAGGACGCGCGCCGCGCTGACGAAGACGTGCGCGTGGTCCTGGCAAACCCCCTTCCCTGCGGCCAGGACGTCCTCCACGGACGAGGCCGCCGTCGTCGCGCCCTTGTGGTACGCGACCCGCTCGCCGATGGCCCTCGAGAGCGCGTGCAGCGACGACAGCGGGTCCTTGCGCGTGTCGCCGAGGGAGCGGGCCAGGTCCGACACCTGCGCCCCTGGGGCGGTGAGGTCCGTCTCGCGACAGAAGAGCCACAGCGGCGCGAAGCCCGCGTGCTCCCCAGCGACTCCGGCGCAGTCACGGGTGTCGACTTGCCCCTCGCTGCGCACACGAATCTCGTGCGCTTCGGGCAGTAGGCTGACGAGCTCGACCTTGTTGTGGAAGTGGTCGAAGTAGCTGACCTGCTTCTGCCCACCCTCGACCTCCGTCTTCCAGGACAGCACGGTCTGCGTGGCGTCGCTCCCTGGCGTGAGGCGCAGGCGCGAGAGCCCGTAGCGGACGGGCGCGTCGTACGTGTACAGCGTGGTGTGGGAGATGGTGAGGCGCATCGCGTTACTCGTAGAAGCGGAAGTCGTGCTCGATCTGCAGCCCGAGGGCGTTGTTGAGCTCGATGAAGCGCTCGATGAACTCGTGCAGGCCGGCCTCGATGATGGCCTCGATGCGCTGACCCTTGAGCTTCTTGCGGGTGTGTTGTGCCGCGGTGAGGCTCGCGAACTCCTGCTGGTACTCGTCGGCGAGCAGGCCGAGGTTGTCCGCCAGGCGGTCGTAGCAGAACGCGAGGGAGCGCGGCATGCGCCGGTCGAGGATGAGGAAGTCGGCGATGCTCTGAGGGTTCACGTCGCCCTGGTTGAGCCAGTGGTACGCACGCTGCGCCGAAACACAGCGGAGGATGGTCTCCCACTGCACGTTGTCCAGCGACGAGCCGACCTGCGCGGCGGACGGCAGGAGCACGTAGTACTTCACGTCGAGGATGCGCGCGGTGTTATCCGCCCTCTCGAGGTAGGTGCCGATGCGCGCGAAGTCGTAGATGTCGTTGCGCAGCATGGTGCCGTGCATGGTCCCGCGCACCAGGGCGGTCTGCTGCCGGATGACGTCGAGGATGCGCGGCAGGTCGCGGCTGGCCGGGCGCTGCGACAGCAGGTCACGCAGGGTCATCCAACCCTCGTTCGTGGCCTCCCAGACCTCGCGCGTCAACGCCGTACGCACCAGCCGCGCGTTGGTGCGCGCGCCCTCCATGGTGGACAGCACGCTCGAGGGGTTCTCGCGGTCGCGAAGCAGGAAATCCACCACGCTGTCCGCGTCATAGGCCTGGTGGCGCTCGAGATAGGCGTCGCGCACCCCCGAGGTGGCCACGATGGACGCCCACTCGTCCTCCTCCGCGGAGGAGCGGGTGAGCGCGATGCGCAGGCCTGCGTCGACCAGGCGCGCTGTGTTCTCGGCGCGTTCCAAGTAGCGGAACATCCAGAACAAGCCTCCAGCTGTCTTGCCAAGCATCCGCCCTATTCCTCCAGCACCCAGGTGTCTTTGGTCCCGCCGCCCTGGCTCGAGTTCACGACCAGCGAGCCCTTCTTGAGCGCGACGCGCGTGAGCCCGCCCGGGGTGATGTAGATCTTGTTCGGCGACATGAGGACGAAGGGGCGCAAGTCGACGTGCCTCGGCGCGAGACCCGAGCGCTTGAGGATGGGCACCGTCGAGAGCGACAGCGTGGGCTGCGCGATGTAGTTCCCCGGGTTGGCGCGCAGCTTCGCGCCGAAAGACGCGAGCTCCTTGCGGCTGGCCGCGGGGCCGACGAGCATGCCGTAGCCACCCGAGCCGTGCACTTCCTTGACCACCAGCTCGGCGAGGTGCTCGAGCACGTACGTGAGCGACTGGGGCTCCGAGCAGCGCCAGGTGGGCACGTTCTTGAGGATGGCTTGTTCGCCCGTGTAGAACTCGACGATGTCCGGCATGTAGGAGTAGATGGCCTTGTCGTCGGCGATGCCGGTGCCTGGCGCGTTCGCGATGGTGATGCCGCCAGCCCGATACACGTCCATGATGCCCGACACGCCGATGACCGAGTCGGCGCGGAAGGTGAGCGGATCCAGGAAGGCGTCGTCCACGCGCCTGTAGAGGACGTCGATGGGCTGGTAACCGCGCGTGGTGCGCATGGCGACGCGTCCGTCGACGACGCGCAGGTCGTGCCCCTCGACGAGCTCCGCGCCCATCTGGTCCGCCAGGAACGAATGCTCGAAGTAGGCCGAGTTGTGAATGCCCGGCGTGAGCACCGCGACCACAGGCCGCCCCTTGCAGCCGGCCGGCGCGCAGGCCGCCAACGAGCGTCGCAGGTGCTTGGGGTAGTCTCCCACCGGACGCACCTTCTGCCGCGCGAAGAGCTCCGGGAACATCCGCAGCATCGTCTCGCGGTTCTCGAGCATGTAGGACACGCCCGAGGGCGTGCGGGCGTTGTCCTCGAGCACGAAGAACTCGTCCTCGCCCGTGCGCACGATGTCGACGCCGACGATGTGCGTGTAGACGTTCGCCGGGGGCGTGGCGCCCACCATCTCCGGCAGGAACGCGTCGTTCTGCTGGATGAGGCGCGCTGGGATGCGCCCCGCCCGGAGGATCTCCTGGCGATGATAGATGTCGTGCAGGAACGCGTTGATGGCGCGCACGCGCTGCTCGATGCCACGCGAGAGGCGGCTCCACTCACGGTCGGCGATGATGCGCGGGATGATGTCAAACGGGATGAGGCGCTCCGCAGCATCCTCGTCACCGTACACATTAAAGGTGATTCCGGTCCGCCGGAACATGGCCTCCGCGTCGAGCGAGCGCTGGAGCAGACGCGCGTTCTCCTCCCCGTCGAACCAGGCCTTGTAGCCTTCGTACGGCGCGCGCACCGCGTCCCCTCCACCGAGCATTTCGTCGAACCCTGGCGCTGCGTCCATGCTGTGCAAACTAGAGTCCATCGAGCCCCCACGCAAGCTTTCTCACCGCCACTCGGAGGTCACATGTTCCCGACTGCTGCCCGTTTGTTTCGCGGTCATTTCAAGGGGATTTCACCAGAAGAACAACGAATGAAACGGGACGCGGATCACGGCGCAGGCGGCGGCGCCCCCGCCTCGATCCACGCGCGGACCGAGGCCGTGCCGCGCGTGAGGTAGGGCTGGCCGCTGGGCATGACCTTGCCGCAGATGACGCGCTCGGTCTCTGGGATGGTGATGTCGCCCAGCTTGTGCAGGAGATACGATCGCGACGCGTCCGCCGTGTCGACCATGGCGTTCGCGATGGTCACGTCGCACTCGTCGTCGATGGTGGGGTCCTGCGTCGTCAGCGCCATGTAGGCGAGGGCTGGAGTGGAGAGGTCGAGCTCGGGGTTGGTCCCGCCCGAGGTGTGACAGCCGATGACGCAGCTCCGCGCCAAGACGTCGTCGAACACGCGCGTGAAGAGGTCCCCTGTGCCGTTGGAGTCGTCCTCGCAGACGGGCGTGCGCAGCCCGATGGCCCCCTCCTCGATGCGCGCGAGCGCGGGGTCGGAGGCCTCGACCACGGGCGCGCCACACGCCAGCCAGGAGCGCAGCGCGGTCCGCCCGGCGGACGTATCGACCGCTTCGAGGGCGCCGCCGAAGCTGCAGCGTCCGAGCTCGAACTCGACGTACCGGTAGCCTCCCGGGGCGTCCCCGCCGACGTTCTCGTCGTAGGGGGGCATCGTCCCGCGGTGGACCTCGCGCCAGATGTCGCTGCGATGTCCGGTCACCGTGCTGTAGTTCGCGCCGAGCCGCTCCAGGAAGTCCGCCTCTGGGCGCCCCAGCGGGTTCACCGTGCCTACGGGCAGCGCGAGGTCGAAGCCCAAGGGGACTCCCACGCGGTCGTCCCCCTCGGCGGACTCGCTGTGGCAACGCCCTGCGCCGCACGAGCCGTTGAGGAGCGCCTGGCCGGCGTACATGATCCGCCCCTCACCGTCCACGACCAGCCGCTCGCCCACGCCTTCGTCGCACTCGCCGAGCGCGGGCGTGCACGCACCTGTGAGGAGCGCCCCAGCGCCGAGGACGACCCGAATCCACCGATGGCCGGCGGTGCCGCAGAGGCGCATCAGAAAGTCACCTCGGCGCCGATGGCGATGCGCAAGCGGTGCGTCGTGAGCGTTCGGTCGCGCTCGGACTTCGCGAACTCCGAAGAGGCCGAGGAGCGCAGCAGGGGGGACCACGACCACGCGTAGCCCAGCGTGCCGCGCAACGCGAACCAGCTCGCGGCTTCCCAGCGGACGCCTGCGTCGGCGCCCGCGAGGATCCCCAGCCGCGGACCCCGCCATGTGTTGAAGCCCTGACCGCGGCTCTGGTTGATGAGCTGACGCAGATCCTCGCCGGGAGCGATGATGGACGCTCCGACGCGCGGCGTCAGGAGCACGGAGATGCCGTGCTTCACGGGGAGGAGGATGTCCAAGCGCACGTCCAGCAAGAGCAGCTGACCCAGGCCCACCGTGTCCCCTTGATCGGGGTCGACCTCTAGGGCGCCCCCCCAGCCGAAGCCCCCGCCCAGCCTCAGGTTGTCGCGGAGGCCGAACATGAGCCCGAGGTACAGCGACCCCCCGAGGGCGCGGGCGGACGTGCTCTCGTCGAGCACCTGGCGGTTGGCGCGGTCGTAGCGGTCGTAGCGCTGGACGTCGACGCGCATGGCGCCCTCCAGGATGAACGCGTTCGGCGCGTCCTCCTCGACCGCGGCACGTCGCGCACGAGGCGCGGGTCGATCGCCTGCCTCGTCGCCCCCACCGTCGTCTTGGGCAGCAGCCGTGGGCGCGAGCGACGAGCCCCACAGGCCGAGGAGGACTGCCAGGAGCAGCGTCCAGCGTCGCTCGGTCGTGTCCGAAATTGCGCGAGCGCGTATGGAGGAAGGCGCGAAGGGGGAGCTCATCCGGCGAGCATACCCAATCTGTTGGCTCGCCGACACGTATTGCGAAACCGGCAGGACCTCTCTAGTCTGTCTAGTGGCACGGTAACCCAGCCGTCACCCCCACCCCCAGCGGCCGCCCCAAAGGAGCACGCATGGCCTCCTCTCCGCATCGCAGCGTACGCTGCCTCCCTGGTCGTCCTGCGCTCACGACGCTGGCCGCCTTCTGCAGCTCGCTCCTCGTTTCATGTGCCGGGAGCGATGGCTTCAACGCCGCGACCCCCGCGCGCGGTCCCGGAGAGTTCGTCGGACGTAGCACCCCGCTGAACGACACGTTTGCGGGAGGCGTGGGCGCCGACTACGCGGCACGGTCGCTCCCAATGGGTGAAATCGCGGACTGGCGCGCATGTGGCACCGAGTGCCAGGCGCACTGCGCGGCCCAGACCTTCAACAACCCCCTCGACGAGGCGATGTGCCCACACCTGTGGGGCGCAGGGCTCGACACGCGCCCGGTGGACGAGCACGAGGCTTGCCGGCGCATGTACGTGGACCTTGCGGGCTACTTCCCCACCCTCTTCGAGATCGAGCGCAGCTGTCTGGGACGGCCCGCGGACGAGGTCGCGCTGCGGCTCATTGCGAGCGACGAGTTCGTGAGGGTCAACCAGCTGCGCTGGTCCGACCGCCTCCGCTACGACAACATCAGCGTGAACTTCGAGCGGATCTTCGACGCCGACGAGACCGTGGGCAAAGCCTACCGAGGGCTGATCCGCTATGACGAGCTGGTCGAGGTGATGAGCGCGCACCCCGTGCTCACGCGCCGCTTCGACAACGCGGGCGACCGGGCCGAGGCGCTGTTCACGCTCTTCCTGGGTCGGCCGCCTTTCGACAACGAGCGCGCCGACATGGCCAAGCTCTACCGGCTCTGGAACAACCACTACGTGGACCACCCACAGCTGGGCCTGCGCCTGCCGGACGCGTTCATCCAGCACGCCTGCGTGGACGAGCGGGGCGAGATCGACCCGAACACACAGGGGCAGTGCACGAGCCTCCTCTGGGGCTACAACCAGGTGATCATCGAGCCGGACTTCCGCGCCATCGACGGTCGCACGTGGTCCGAGAACCTCACCGAGGCCGAGTGGCGCGTGCTGCAGACACCAGGCCGCATCCTCTCCGTTCGCAGCGAAGCGTGGGAGTACGCCGTGGCGGACGTCCTCGAGCAATACCTCGGGTACAACCTCTCTTTCTACGCTCCTTCCGTGCTGCAGCCCCTCGTCGAGTACCTCTTCGCTCACGGCGGGGACATCCGCAGCATCCACTACGTCGTCGCCACGTCGCAGCTCTACCGGCAGTCGACGACGTGCCCGGACGACGTGTGCGGGGACGACCTGAACCCGCCCGCGTGGACCTACGGCGCCCTCAAGCAAGTGGACTCCCAGGTGTGGCTCGACACGCTGAGCCGGTTCGGAAGCAGCGACATCGGCCGCTGCGACAGGCGCCTGCCCAGCACCCGTGACTTCATGCAGGCAGGTGTCTATGGCATCGACGTCCTCGCCAATTCGGAGTGGACGTTCAACGACGAGGGCGTCGTGGACGAGCGCTATCGAAACGTCGCCCGCACGTTGGGCGGCTGCCCCGACAACCAGGTCACGACACGCTTCCAGACCATCAGCATCCTGAACACCGCCACACAGGAGTCGTTCGTGGCCGAGATGTGCAACCCCGGCGGTGCGTCCACGAGCGCGGTCGAGTCGGCGCGCATCCTCCCCGAGACCATCGCGGCCAACCGCGCGCTGGACGACACCGTCGCCGAGGAGGTGGTCGAGTACCAGGTGCGCACCTACTTCGGCCGGCCAGCCAGCACCGAGGAGCGCGACATGGCGCGCGTCGGCGGCGCAGCCTGCGTGCCCCAACCATGCGACGCCGAGACCTTTGCCCGGGTGCTCTGCTACGCGCTCCTCTCCAGCGGCGAGATGCTCTTCTACTGAGGTGGTCATGACGCGACGCAAGCCAACAGCATCCCAGCACAGCCTCGGCCTCAGCCGGCGGGGCTTCCTGAAAGTCGGCGCCGCAGGCCTCGCTGCCAGCTCCATGCCGCACTTGTTCATCCCGAACCGCGCCGTCGCGCAGTCCGGCGGGCGAGGAACGATCAAGCACCTGCTGTACGTGCGTCTGTCGGGAGGCTTCCGCTTCCCGACCGCGTTCAACGCGGACGTCTCGGGAGCCTACAACCCGTTCGGCACGGCCTCGGGCGTCCCCGACGGTGTGCAGTGGGGCGTCAGCTCGCTGCTCCAGCGGGCTGGCTGGCTCGACGCGAACCGGACGGCGGCGGGCATGCAGGCCGTCCACCAGCTGGCGGACCGCATCACGGTCATGCCTACGGTCGACCACGAGCCCCTGGCCGGATACGCCGACGGAAACCACACCACGGGCCTCGAGCGCTACTACACCGGGTACGTGAACGGCTCGGCGGGCTTCTTCACGCGCATCAACCTTGGGCTGGCCGACCGCTACGCCGACGCGTTGGCCGAGGGGCGTGTGCTGCTGCCGCCGTTCGTCATGGGCGGCGCCGCCATGGCCCGGGGCCTCGGCGAGTACGCACCCCACCGCCCGCCCGTGCTCAGCGGCGGGTCGTTCGATCGCTTCGCCGCCACTGCATCCGGGAGCATCCCGGAGTGGGGTCGGCCCATGGTGACCGCCACGGACGCGCGGATGCGCGATCGTCAGCACCTGCGCCAACGCGACCGGGTGGACGCATACGTCCAGTCGCGCGCCGCGACGGCGGCGTACTCGCAGATCTTCGCGGACCCGCTGCTGGCCACCGACCGCGCCTCGGCAGACATCGTGGATGGCGTGTCCAACACCGAGCTCGCGATGCTGTTCGGAGACAGCTCGACCGCCCGTGAGATGCGGCTGGCCCTTCGTCTGTTCCACTTCGGCTGCCCCGCGGTGTACCTGGACCAAGGGGGCTACGACTACCACTCGGGCGAGCAGGACCGTCTCCCAGGTTCGATCGAGGCACTGAATCAGCTGACCTCGGCCCTGATCAACGTCCTCCCGCGCATGTCCCACCCGGACGGCGGAACGTACTGGGACCACACTCTCGTCGTCTACGGGAGCGAGTTCTCGCGCACCGCGCGCGGCGACCGCTTCAACTCCGCGCGAGGCTCGGACCACACGGGGGACAACTCCACGCGGTGGATGTCCATGCCGTTCTTCGGTGGCCCCGTGCCCGGCGGCCGCGTCGTGGGAGCCACGACAGAGCGCAACGAGCTGCGCGCGCAAGGCACCGTGTATTCGTACCGCAGCATGCTCAACACCCTCTTGGACGGACTCGAGTGCGACCCGTCCGTGTTCTTCCCGGCCGACGAGGTCGTCCCGGGGCTCTTCGGATGAGGCACGGAACCATGCAGAAGCCACGTCTCGCCGCCGTCGTGCTCTTGGTGGCGCCCGTCCTCGGTTGCCAGGGAGGCGGTTTCCAACACGCCGATCCGGGCGAGGCTCCGCCCGGTCTCGAGTGGGGTCCGGACAGCGGCGCACCGTTCTTCGGACCCACGCGCACCGTCACCCCCTACACCGGCAGCGAAGCCGCGGTGCTGGAGGCCCAACGAGAGCTCCCCACGGGCAGCGAGCTGCAGGCGGAGGTCATCATCCGCAGCTGCGGTCCGATCAACGGCGTGTGCCACAACGAGAAGGAGTACCCGGACCTCCACACGCCCGCGAACTTCGCGGCCACCATCGGCGCGCCCTGCAACGTCCAGTCGGGGACGCCCGAGGGCGTGTTCGATCGCTGCGAGCGCACGGGCGACAGGTTCACCTTCGACGACGACCGCGAGGTGGAGATCGGCTGGGTGGAATACGTCCCGCCCCCGAGCGACGGAACGTCGGAGGTGGGCCCCGACATGCCTGGTCTGCACCTGCACTTCGCGGACCCCGTCGCCACCTCGTACGAGGGGCGCTACACGTCGGGACGCTTCGTACGGACGTTCGTGCGAGCCGGCAACACGGTGGAAGACCTCACGTACTTCCGCTACGAGCAGCGCTACCACGTCTTCGAAGACGGACACCACGTGGTCGCCGAGGTGCCCGAGTACCTGGCCAACGCGGTGCAGAGCTTCATGACCTCGGGCATCGAGCAGGGGGACCTGAACCGCAATGGAACCTATGGCGCGCGACCGAACGTCATGGGCGAACGGCGTGGGCCAGTGTCGATGCTGACCGCCGGAGACCCAGAGACCAGCTACCTCATCGGGCGTCTGCGAGGGCACATGGAGGGTGAGGCCGTGCCCGGATCACGCATGCCGCTCGCCAACGAGCCGTTCTCCGTGCCGGAGATGCTCGCGCTCTTCTGCTTCGTCGAGGGGCTCGACCCGG
Source organism: Sandaracinaceae bacterium (assembly GCA_020633055.1). Taxonomy (NCBI): domain Bacteria; kingdom Pseudomonadati; phylum Myxococcota; order Polyangiales; family Sandaracinaceae; species Sandaracinaceae bacterium. The sequence goes on from JACKEJ010000014.1 coordinate 46,362, forward strand.
CGGTGCGCACCATCAACCTGTTCGACCCAATCGACTACAACGGCTGTTCCTACGCCCAGAACCCCGCCTTGTTGGATGGGCTCGCGGTCGAAGGGTCGGGCACGGGGTTCGCCACGCGTATCCGCCCGCTGATCGAGGCCAACTGCGCGGGATGCCACGACGACGTCGACCCGGAGGAGGATCTCACGCTCATGGGCAGTGGGCTGTACGAACGTTTGATGATGCCGAGCGCTCAGGACCCAATGGGCCGGCCGCTGATCGATCCGGGCAACCTCGCCAACAGCTACCTCTGGCTGAAGCTCATCGGCGACCCGACCATCGAGGGCTTCCGCATGCCCGTCAACCCGATCTCCGGTGGCGGAGCGCTCGACATGGACAAGCTGGACGACATCCGCATGTGGATCGAGAACGGCGCGCCCAACGACTGAGCGCGACGCGGGGGCGGTGCCTTGCTCGACGCGTGACGCACGAAAAAGCGACACCCCCGCAGAGCGGGGGTGCCGGTCGGAGAGCTCGTAAGCCGAGTTCTGTTCCCACGTCCGTCGCCGGCGCGTGGGTGGTGGTCATTCATCTAGGGCGTACGTCACCGCACGCCTCGAGCGACACTACCCGGAAGCATCAGGCGGGCAGCCCTCGAACGCTTCCCTATTTGGTCTTGCTCCGAATGGGGTTTACCTAGCGACCGACGTTACCGCCGGCCCGGTGCGCTCTTACCGCACCCTTTCACCCTTACCCCGAGGCCCGACCCCTCCGTGGAGGCGCCGCGCGTCGTGGCGGTCTTCTCTCTGTGGCACTGTCCTCGGGGTCGCCCCCACCAGGCGTTACCTGGCATTCTGCCCTGCGGAGCTCGGACTTTCCTCCCGTGGCGCCCGCATGCAGGACATGCGAACGACACCGACGATCACCCGAGCCGCTCCGACGCAGGGGTCATACGCAAGGCTGCGCCCGCGTGCAAGCGGTACCACGGCGCGCGCGCCGGGCTGGTCCCAGCGGCGCGCGCTGCACGAGCGCGCAGCGCACCCGGAAAAGTGGACCATGGGGACGCGGCAGATAGTCTCCGCCCATGCGTCTGCTCCGCTCTCTGTCGCTCTTGCTGCTGCTCGCAAGCCCCGCTGGGGCGACCGTCGGATGCGGTGACGCCGACGCGCGGGAAGAGGTCGCGGCACCCACCGCGGGTGCACGAACCGTGACACCGGCCACGCCCGAGCGGGCGGCGACCACCGAGTCCGATCCAACCGAAGCGACCCACAGCGCTCCCGAGCGCGAGCCCGCGAGCAACACCGCGGAGCGCCCCCGCTTCGACCCACCCGTGGCGGGCGAGCGCGTGAGCGTCCCCGCGGGAACGCTGCTGGTGGGCAGCCGGCCGGGTCTCCAGCACCGCAGCCCTCTGCGCGAGGCGGACCTGGTCCCGGTGGAGATCCCGGCGTTCACGATCGACCGCCTGCCCTACCCCAACGACCCCGCTCAGCCCGCGCGGACACAAGTGTCGCGCCCGCAGGCCCAAGCACTCTGCGAAGAGCGTGGGCAGCGCCTGTGCGACGAGCTCGAGTGGGAGCGCGCCTGCAAGGGGGACCGGGCGGACGACTTCGTGACCGGTGCCACGCTTCAGCCGAACACATGCGGTGACGCCTACGTGGGCTGCACGTCCCCCGTGGGGGTCTCGGCCCTTGGCGTGGGCGTCAGCGAGTGGACCGCGACGACGGCCCCGCGGGCACTGCGGGCCGACGCCGCCACGTGGATGGTGAGGGGGGCGTCGAGCGAGGCCGACGACGCACAGCACCGCTGCGGCGCGCGCCACGTGGTCGACCCGAGCGCGCCCAGCCTGCGAATTGGCTTCCGCTGCTGCGGGGGTGAGGCCCCCGACCTGCGCTACCCGAGCCATGACCCCCATGCCCTCCACGAGTTGGTCGAGGCCGACAGCGACACCCTGGCCGGGTACTTGCGTCAGATGCCGGAGGTCGCGCGCTTCGCCGAAGGCTTCGTAGGGACGGGCGCGAGCGCCGCCGGTGAGGTGCTCGAGCGGGGCCACAAGACCGAGGAAGACCTGGCCGGCTGGCGTCCCATCACGGGCCTCCTACGCTGGAGCCCGACGGAGGGCGAGCACGTGTGGGTGTTCTCCGGCGCAGGCGCCGGCGCGTCGCTGATCGTCGTCGCGCACCCCATGCCTGATGGAACGCTGGTGCACGGCGCCAGCTTCGTGTTCGAGGGGGAGACCCCGCCCGTCATCGTGGCCTACAGCCCGGGGACACCGAACGCGCTCAAGTGGAGCACGTGCTGGGACTGCGCCGGCGAGGGCGGCGTCATCATGATGCGCGACGGGCGCGTCACCATCGCCCAGCGCTAGCAGCAACTGTAGTCGAACGCCGCGACCGCTCAGACCGCTTCGCGCCACGCGCGCGAGCGAGCGACGTCCGCGCGGTAGCCGGCCAGCTCGGCCTCCGTCCGCGCCTCGTCCCAGCCGAGGCGAGCGGCCATGTGCGCCGCCACCGCCTCGGCGCAGCCGAGCCCCTGGTCGAGGTCCTTGTAGAACAGCTGCGTGCGCCGGGTGAGCACGTCGCTCAGTGAGTGCGCCAGCTCCTCGTCGATGGCCCAATCCACCTGGGCCAGCAGCTCGTGCCGGCCCGCCACCAGGGGCTGGGCCTGGGCGGCGTCGGCGGCGCAGCGCTTCGCCAGCTCCAGCGCGCGCATGCCGTACGTGTCCGCCAGGAAGCGCGCGGTGTCCGCGCCGAGCGTGCCGCGCGCGGCTTGGACCACCAGCGCGGTCACCTTCGCGTGGTCGTCGTCGGCTGGCCAACCCACGCCGCCGGGCAGCGGGTGCTTGTCGGTCTCGCTCGCGGTGAGCTTGCCCGGCAGCTTGCCCATCAGACGCAGGAGGTCCACGGCGGTATCGACCAGCTCGCCAGCCATCTTGCGGTAGGTGGTGAGCTTGCCGCCGGCGATGGTGATCAGTCCGTCCTGCCCCACGAGGATCTGGTGCTCGCGGCTGACCTTGGACTCGCTGACCTCTCCTCCGCCCTCGGCGTCCCCGTCGCCGTCGGCCGACGGTGGGGCGATCAACGGGCGCAGCCCGGCCCACGTGGCGATGACGTCGTCGCGCTCGATGGTGTGGTCCGGGAAGTACGAGTTGCTGGCCTCGATCAGGTAGTCGACGTCCTCGAGCGTCGCGGCGACCTCGGCTTCGTCACCCTGGTAGTCGGTGTCGGTCGTGCCGACGTACGTGCGGTCGCCCCACGGCAGGGCGAAGAGCACGCGCTCGTCGGTCGGGTGGAAGCACACCACCGCGTGGTGGATGGGCAGCTTGTCGTACTCGACGACGATGTGGACACCCTTGGTCGGTCGCAGCAGGTGCCCCTTGCGGGTGCCGCTCATGGCCATGGTCTTGTCCGTCCAGGGCCCCGTGGCGTTGACCACCACGCTCGCCCGCACCTCCTTGAGCTGCCCTGTGGTCTGGCACTTCACGACGGCGCCCTGAATGCGCCCGTTCTCGTCCTTGAGGAACGACTCGACCCGCGCGTACGTGGCCACCACCGCGCCGTGGGCGACGGCGTCGAGCGCCGTCTCCACCGTGAGCCGGGCGTCGTCCGTGGAGCAGTCGTAGTACAGCGGCGCGCCCTTCAGCCCGTCCTGCTTCACGGCGGGCTCGATCTCGGCGACCTCCTTGGGCTTCAGCTTGCGGTGGATCTTGGGCGAGCGGAACAGGGACAGGCCGTCGTAGAGCCACATGCCCGCGTTGATGACGAAGAGGCTCTGCCGCGCGCCCTTGAACACGGGGAACAGGAAGCCGAGGGGGTTCACCAGGTGTGGCGCCAGATCCATCAGCACGCGCCGCTCGCTGACCGACTCGAACACCAGGCTGAACTCGTAGCTCTCGAGGTAGCGCAGCCCGCCGTGCACCAGCTTGCTGGAGCGTGAGCTCGTGCCGAACGCGAGGTCACGTTGCTCCACGACCGCGACCTTGAGGCCGCGCCGCGCGGCGTCCCGCGCGATGCCTGCCCCGGTGATGCCGCCGCCGATGACGAGCACGTCCATCGGCTCGTCCAGTCGTCCCCACATGTCTTCGCGCTTCGCCATGATGCCAGTGTTCCGTTTCCCGGCGCCCGGGCGCCGCGCGTCGCTCATAGGGCCGCTCGCCGCCCAGCTTCAAGCCGTGTCGTGACTTTGCCGCGCCAAGCGACGGCGCGCCAGACCCACGCGCTCCGCCACGCACGCCACCAGCAGCACGAGTGCGAGCGGGGGGACCCAGTCGCCGAGCCGCACCGAGAGCGTCTCGTGCGCGAGGAGCCGAGCCCGCACCACCGTCGCCTGCGCCTGATGACGCGTCAGGACCACCCGCTCCTCGCCCGTCGCTGCGATGTGGCCGCTGCGGCCGGTGTTCACGACCCGCACCAAGTCGCGGCGGGTCTCGATGGCCCGGAAGCGGGCGACGATGCGGTGCAGCTCGGGCTGCACGGAAGCCCCGAACCACGCGTCGTTGGAGAAGTTGAGCAGCACCCGCGCCCCGGCGAGCGTCGCCTCCCGCGCGCGGCCCGGGCGCACGTCCTCGTGGCAGTTGAGCAGCCCGACGCGCGCCCCGGCGACGTCGACGACGGGCTCTCCTGTGCCCACCTGCTCGCTCCCGCAGGGGAAGCGTGCCTGCAGACCCTCCGACCACGCCCACAACGGGATCCACTCGGCGAACGGAAACAGCTCGCGCTTGTCGACGTGGGCCATGGGTGCACCCGCGCCGTCCACGACCACCAACGAGTTCCAGCGTGTGCAGGGTCCCGTGCCGGTCATCGCGCCCAGCACCCTCGGGGCGCGGCCACGGGCGCCCACCCTGGCCGCCTCCGCTGACTCCCCCGAGCCGAGGCCTCCGATCGCCCGCGTGTCGTCCTGACCACCAGGTCGCACGTCGGACGGGGGGCGCTGCGCGTCGACGCCCTGGCCCCTCCAAGCGGCGAGCCCCGCGAGCGCGCTCGGGTGGCGTTGCTCCAGCGCGTCGCGCGACACGCGCAGCGGATAGGCGGCTTCGGGCCACAGCGTCAGCTCGGCCCCCTGGGCGTCGGCCTCGGCGCTGAGTCGCTCGAGGATCGCGAGACGCGCTGCGGGGGACAGCCCTGCACGCACTTCGGCGACCGTGATGTTTGGCTGCACCAAGCCGACTGGGAGCTGGGGGGCGGTCGAGCGACCTGCGCTCACCGCCGAGAGGCGCAGGTGCCCGAACGTGGCCATCCCGACCACCCACATCGCGGTGAGCGCCCCCAGCCGACGTGAGCGAGACTGCAGCGCCACGAGCCCACAGCAACCCACCATCGCGGTGAGCAGGTCCACCAGGGGCAGCCCGCCGAGCTCGGCGACCTGCGCCCAGCCGAGCCATGGCAGCGTGAAGTGCCCGAGGTGCCACGGGAACAACATGGGCACCACCCCGAAGCTCCCGGCGAGCGCGAGGGGCAGCGTGAGGTGCAGCCGTGAGGAGTGTGGGGTATCGGCCAGGCGCGCGAGGCCCAGGGCGAGGGCCAGGGGCAGCGCCTGCAGCACGACCAGCAGCAGGAACGTGGGCCACGCGAGGGCGGGCCCGAACCCCGCGAAGCGCGCCAGCACGTCCAGCGCGAAGCGCAGCGCCCAGAGGCCGAACCCGATTCCCGCGCAGAGACCCGTCAGGGCGGCGCGCGTGGGGCGTTGCTCGCGAATGAGCGTAAGGAGCAGCGGCGAGAAGAAGAACGCCGGCAACGCGGCGAGCGCGTGCTGCGGCAGCGGGGGACCCGAGAGCGCCAGCATCCCGCCGACCCCGCCCGCGAGGAGCAGCGTACGCGGCAAGGCGCGAGGAGACGTCACGGGCACCCCGCGTGACGGCTCAGAAGACGTAGTCCTTGAGCCGCTCGATGTCCTTGACCGCCTCGAGCTTGGCGAGCCCGGTGGTCTCCACCTGGCGCACGCGCTCGCGCGTCAGGTTCATGATCTCACCGACCTCCTCGAGCGTGATGCCGCCGCGGTCCGCGATGTCCAGCGAGCACGTCTCGGTCATCTCCCACACGTCCACGTCCGGGAAGTTGAGCTTGATGCTGCCACGCACGGGGTGGACGTCGATGTACAGGTGGTACTTGCACGACACGAAGGGGCACGGGCGCTCCATGTCGACGCACTCGGTGCGCGTCTTGGGCCGCCAGTAGTCCTCTTCGGGGTAGAGCATGCGGCCGCGGTTGAGCTCCGCCTTGCTGAGCCGCCGGATGCTGATGGTGCGCGCTCGCGTCCGGTTGCGACGACGCCGACGACCCGGACGGTCGCCGTCCTCACCGTCGATGTCGCCGTCGAGGTCGTCGCCCGCGTCCTCGTCGAGGCCCGTGTCGCCCAGACCTGGCGCCACGGCGCCGCCCACGGCCAGGTGACGCACCGCGCCCGAAAGAGACGGCTTGTCGCCCTCCGCCTCACCCGCGAGGGCCAGGAGGCCCTCCACTTGCTTGATCGCTGCTTCACTCATCGTCGTTGCTCCTTCGAACCCGCCGCATCGCCCCGCGGTGGGTCAAACTGCTGCTCTCGCCATGCGCGCCCGCATCGTCAGGCGCGCCTCGATGGCCTCGATCTCGGACACCCACTCCGTCCCCAACCGGCTGGCGCGGGTCAGCGCCTCCCGTGAGCTCGTGTGGTCCTCGCCGGCGGCCACGCGCTCCTCGAGGGCGCGCTCGATGGCCTCGTAGACGCGGTTCATCTGGCGGGTCAGCGCCTCGATGTCGCCGCGCACGAAGAGGAACTCCTTCTGGATCTCCTCGATGGTGTAGCCCTGGCGCATCAAGCGCCGGATGTGGTCGATCTGGCGCACGGCCGTGGCCGGGTAGAGCCCCTGGCTACCGCGCGCCTTGCCCTCACGACCGACCCGCACGCTGCGCGGGAGCAGCCCGAGCTGGACGTACTTGCGGAAGGTGGCCTCCGTGATGCCGCGCCCCTGCGACGCGAACACGTCCACGATCTGCTGAACGTTCATCCCCGTCGGGTGACTCTGCTCCACGTCGTCGAGCTCCGCTTCGGAGAAGCTCGAGTCCGCGTCTGCGGAGGTCTGCCCGCGTCGGGCTCGGTCGTATCGGGTGAGAGTAGTCATCTCGTTGAAGGCGCTCGAATGTATTCCTTTCAAGAGAATGTGGTCAACTATTTTCATCAGATTTCTTGACCCTAGGGGATGCGATCAGATCGAGCTGAAATTATTGACTTTTGGTCGCAGCGACCGCGGGGCGACGATGGGCTGAACGATAAAAATATCGATCTCATGCTCTCGCTGATGATCGCGTCGTTGTTCCACCGAGGCCGATCTCTCACGTTCGACCCCGATCCCGCGCGAGACGGCCCCATGCAGCGCCCGTCGCCCCCCTGCCGTTCCCGGCGCTTGGTGTGCGACAAGGCGGACGACCTCCCACCGTCGCTCGCCTTCTGGGATTGACCCCCGGACGCGACCGGGATACTCGTCAGCGAACCCGATGGACCCCCGTGCGTGGCGACGATTCAGGCGGAACAAGGGCGCGCTCGTGGGGGCTGCGCTGGTCACCGCCATCACCCTCACGGGCCTCCTCGGTCCTTTCCTCGCCCCCCACGACCCCGCCGAACAGTTCCGTGACGCGCTGATCGACACGGACACGGGCCTTCCGCGGGGGCCCTTCGAGGTGGCTGGGCACCCGCTCGGCGGTGATGGCCCGTTGGGTCGGGACGAGCTCAGCCGCTTGCTCCACGGCGCGTCCGTGTCGATGGCGGTGGCGTACCTCGCGACGGGCCTCGCGCTCCTGATCGGCGTCGCCGTGGGGCTCCTCTCGGGCTACTTCCAGGGGTGGCTCGACTTGGTGTCGATGCGCTTCGTGGACCTCGTCCTGTGCATGCCCTTCCTGCTGATCGCCATCGTGCTGCAGAAGGTGTGGGTCGTGGAGGGCACGCTCGCGCCGCTGATGGTGCTGTGTGTCATCCTCGGTGGCCTGTCGTGGACCACCCTGGCGCGCGTCACCCGGGCCAAGACCATGGAGGCACGCAGTCAGGAGTACGTCCAGGCGGCGCAGGCGCTCGGGATCTCGCACGCGCGCATTCTGGTGCGGCACATCCTGCCGAACATCGCAGGCCCCATCATCGCGCTCGCGACCCTCATGGTGGCACGCATGATCATCGCAGAGAGCGCGCTCAGCTTCCTCGGCCTGGGCGTACGGCCGCCCACCGCCAGCTGGGGCTCCATGCTGAGCGAGAGCGAGAGCCTGAAGATCGCCTCGCCACATCTTCTGCTGGTGCCCGCCGCGCTCATCGCCACGGCAGTGTTCGGTTTCAACCTGTTCGGGGAGGGGCTGCGCGATGCCTTCGACCCCAAGGAGTGACGGAGCGCGCGCGCGTCCACCGGGGCGCCTGATCCCCGGCGCGATCCTCGCGTTCGTCGCGCTCGGAGGCGCGGGCTTCGCTCTCTCACGCCTCCCGGACAGGCCCCAGGGGCCGCGCTACGTCGGGGCGGGGAACACGACACCGCGCTCGGGCGGCACGTTCGTGTTCGGCGCGGGGTCGGACGTGCACTCGCTCGATCCCCACATCGCCTACGACGCCAATTCGTACATGGGCATCCGGCTCGTGTTCGACGGGCTGCTCGACTACGACGAGCAAGGCCAGATGGTGCCCAGCCTGGCCACGGCCATGCCCGCGGTCAGCGAGGACGGGCGCACCTTCACGTTCCACCTGCGCGAGGGCGTGTACTTCCACGAGAGCCCCATCTTCGACGGTCCGCGGGAGTTGGTGGCCGAAGACGTCCGCTGGAGCCTCGAGCGGCTGCTGCACCCCGAGACGGGGTCGCCGGGGGTGAGCTTCTTCGCGCGGCTGCGAGGGTTCGAGGACTACCGCGCCGGGCGCGCGCCACACGTGGCGGGCATCGAGGTGCGCGGGCGCTACGAGGTGGCGTTCACGCTCGACCAGCCCGATCAGACGTTCCTCAATGCGCTCGCCATGGTGTTCGCGTATCCGGTGCCCCACGAGAACTACGAGCACTACATCGCGGCGGGCGACCCGGGCGCCGTCGAGCGCAACCCCGTGGGCACGGGTCCATTCGTGTTCGAGGCTTGGGAGCGAGGCGTGCAGCTCACGTTCACGCGCAACACACGCTACTGGGAGCCGAACCGCGCCAACCCGGACCGCATGGTGATGATCGAGCAGCTGGCGGGCGAGACCGCGGTCGGGCGCTTCAGCAATGGGGACCTCGACGTGCTCAGCAGCCTGCCCGCCGTACACTACCTGTTCTTCAAGCACGCGCCTGCGTGGGCCCCGTACATGGCCGAGGAGCCGGAGGCGACGATCCGTGGTCTGTGCATGAACACCGGCATGGCGCCGTTCGACAACGTCCACGTGCGGCGCGCCGTGGCGGCCGCCATCGACCGCGACGCGATGCGCGTCATGTACCAAGGCCGCGCCCTCCCGGCGGGGCAGATCCTGCCCCCGATGATCCCGGGGTACGACCCCGAGCTCCCCTCGCTGCAACACCTCGACTTGGAGCGCGCCCGTGAGGAGATGCGCCTGGCGGGGTATCCCGATGGCATCGCAGAGCCGGTCACGGCATGGATCGGCGAGGGGCAGGGATCGCTGGTGGCGGCGCAGCTGTGGGGCGCCAACCTCGAGCGCATCGGCATCCACGTCGAGTACCGTCAGGTCGCGTTCTCCGTGTACTTGGAAGAGACGGGCAAGCCTGGGCAGGCGCAGCTGTTCCCGTCCGCTTGGAACATGGATTTCCCAGACCCGAGCAACTTCCTCGAGATCCTCTTCCACAGCCAGAACATCCACCCCACCGCCAGCGAGAACCGCTCGTTCTACCGCAACCCGGAGCTGGACGCGCTGCTCGACCAGGCGCGGGGTGAACCAGACCACGAGCGCCGGCTCGCGCTGTATCGGCAGGCCAACGAGATCGTCTCGGCCGACGCGCCCTGGGCATTCCTCAGCAACGACCTCGGCGCCGAGCTGTGGCAGCCCTACGTGATGAACTACCGACCGCACCCGGTGTGGTCCAACGACTACCGCAACGTGTGGCTCGACCTGCCGCGTGAGCGCGTCCCCGACAGCCGCTATACGGAGGGCACCTCGCGATGACGCGCTACCTGATGAAGCGGCTGCTGTGGGCGCTCTTCGTGTTGTCCACCGTGGTGTCCACCGTCTTCCTGCTGGTCCACGTCGCTGGCGACCCAGCTGCGGTGGCGCTCGGGCCGCGCGCTTCGGCCGAGGCGCGCCGCGACTTCCGACGCATCAAAGGGCTGGACCAGCCGACGCTCGCACAATTCGGGTCGTACCTGGGGGTGTCTGCGTGCGTGCGCCGAGACTCCCCGGACTACCGAGACGGGCGCGGGCGCTGCGGTTTGCTCCAGGGCTCGCTCGGGACCAGCTACACCCACCGGGAAGATGTCGCGGCCGTCATCGCGCACCGCATGCCCCGCACGCTGCTGCTGGGCGTGATGGCCATGCTGTTCGAGCTGCTGTTCGGCATCACGGCGGGTATCGTGGCCGCCCTACGCCGGAACACGTGGGCCGACACGGGCATCATGGTGCTCACGTTCGCGGGCATCAGCGTGCCCACGTTCGTCACCGGGCCCATCGCCCTCTTCGTGTTGGCCTTCCTGCTGGGGTGGTTCCCCATGGGCGGCTACGGCGTCGGCTTCTGGGACCACGTGCGGCACGGTCTGCTGCCCGCGATGATCCTCGCGGTCGGTGGTGCGGCGACCTACGCGCGGATCCTGCGGGGCGAGCTGGTCGAGACGCTCCGCATGGACTACGTACGCACCGCGCGCGCCAAGGGGCTGGCGCCGCGCGTAGTCGTCGTGCGGCACGCGCTGCGGAACGCGCTGATCCCGATCGTGACGCTGCTCGGGCTGTCGCTGCCGGGACTCGTGGGGGGGGCCATCATCACCGAGAAGATCTTCAACTGGCCTGGGCTCGGCATGCTCACCATCGAGGCCATCAACAAGCTCGACGTGCCCATCATCATGGCGACGGTGCTCATGTTCGGCGTGCTGGTGCAGCTCGGAAACTTGCTGGCCGATGTCGCGGTGGCGGCGTTGGACCCCCGCATCCGCATTGGCGAACGCGGCTGAGCGCCGACGCCCACGGGCGTCACCGACCCACCCTCGACCTCGTAACCTACGGTGGTGGAACCTTTTTCCATTCGTTACGCTGACCCGCGCCCCCCGCCACCTCAGGTAGTCATGTTGCGGATTCGTTCTTTCGCCCTCTCGGCGCTGGCCTTGGCGTTGGCCACTGCGCTCCTCTCCAGCTGTTCCCCTGCGTCGCCCGACTTCCGCGACCCACGGACAGGCACGCCCAAGAGCCTGGGCGAGCTGGTCTACCAGATCCTCCTGGCCAACTTGCAGGAGTCACCGACCTGCCCCGAGACGTACGTCGCTCAGCTCACGGCCCACCACGAGGACTTCGTCACGACGTTCGACTACTTGGTCGACGGAGAGGTCGTTCAGGAGCTGCCCGAGATCCTGGGTGAGGTCCTGCAGCCCGTCATCGACAGCGGCGACCTGCCGCGCATGACCGACGCCGTCGCCCGCGCGCTGGCCCTGCTCATCAGCGACGAGTTCGACCCCGAGCGGCTGACCATCCAGTCGGCCATGTCGCTGCAGGACACGCGCACCGTGCTCGAGGGGTCGATGGCCATCGAGTTGGTCAGCCGGCTGCTGGCCGACCCCGAGCTGACGGCGCGCATTCACGACCTGGCCGAGTTCGCGGCGCACGACGACGGAATCGACTACACCCTGGACGCGCTGCTCTACATCGCCGAGCGCCGCTTGGCGGACACCAGCGACGACACGAGCATGTGCCAGGGCCTGACGATCGGGCCCCTCGAGGACACGCTGCTGACCCAGCAGGGCTTCACCTTCGGCCCGGGGACGGGCGCCGCCGCGTGGGTTCCGCGCGTGGATGCGCACGGCAACCCGCGGGTGCGCGAGATGGGGGGAGCGTTGCTGGGACCCTTCGTCGATCTGGACCATGACGGCGACGCCGACGTGAACGCGGAGGGCGAGCCCATCGACGCGAGCGGGACCCCGATCGACCTCCCGGCGTTGGCGAACGCTGCCGGCGCCGGACGAGACAGCTACGGGCGCGCCATCGACGCGGACGGTGAGCTCATCTACGAATACTACGACGCCAAGCGCACGGGGCTGGCGGCCGCCGTCCAGATCGCGCGCGGTCTCCTCGAGGCGGACCTGCATCACGACCTGAACGGTGTTGCCGCGGCGGTGCTCGGCGGGCAGGTGCCCTGCAGCGACGGGACGGACACGTGCCGCGCGTACCCGTCCGCCGACAACCCCCTCGCCGACATCGCGTTCATGGTGACGGAGATCGCGAAGCTGGATCGCCCGAAGGCGCTGCTGGACACCCTGTCCGTGCTGGTCACGGACAACCCCGTGCTCGCCGAGGATCTGTTCGTGGCGGTCGGTGACCTCATCCACCGCGTGGACACGCAGACCAGCATCAGCATCACGGACCCTGCCCTGATCGACCTCGGCATGGAGCTCGTGCCGCTGATCGAGGACGTGCTGGACTCCAGCAACACCAGCGGGCAGAGCACCGCGCGTGTGCTGCTCGACGTGCTGGTGGAGGTGCGCGCCGAGCAGCCCGACTTCCTCGAGCGGGTGGCGTGGATGATCGACTACATCGACCTCGACAAGTCCAACACCTGCAGCGCACAGGACCCCAACCTCGCGACGAGCCGGCGCGTGGACTACGACCAGCCGCGGTGGACCGGGGCCGTCAACACGGGCACGGACAACCGCAGCATCCTCGAGCAGGTGGTGGAGCTGTTGTACACAGCCGACTGCGGCAACCTCTTCGGGGGCACCGTGGCGTACCAGATCCTCGACCTCTTGGTGGCCCAGGATCCGAGCACGGTCTGCCAGGTCATCAATGTGCTCGGTGTGATTGATGGCGTGTTCGCGAACTCGTGCGAGTTCCAGTGGTGGAACCCGCTCTCCTGGATCCAGTGCGTGGCCAACGCCGTCGCGAACGGCGCGCTCAACGCCATCGGCTGCTCCAACGGGCAGGCCGTGCTGAACGAGCTGGAGTCGCTCCAGGGGCTGGCCGAGAGCGGCTCCCTCGACGCGCTCATCCCGCTGGCCAAGCTCTTCGACGATCGCGGGCAGCTGCGCCTGTTGGTGAACCTCCTCAAATTCCTGCACGAGGAGACGCTGCTGGACGAGGACAACGACCCGAACACAGAGAGCGTCATCCGGCAGCTCCTCCCGGTCATCAGTGAGTTCATCCACAGCGGCGGCGCGGACAAGCTGCTGGACACGCTGGAGCTGATGGTGACCGTGCCCGCCAGCGACAACCCCAGCCAGACCATGGCCGACGTCGTGGTCGACACCCTCGAGCGGGTCACCGAGACACGCGTGGTCCAGACCCGCAGCGGCGGCCGTCCCAGCACCTCCATGCTGCGCGAGACGATGCTCCCGCTGCGCGTGATGGTGAACCGCATCAACCAGCGCGGCGCCAAGCCCGAGCTGGACCACATGCTCGACTACGTCCTGAGCGGCATCACGACGACGCGCATGGAGGGGCCGCGACGTCGCCTGAACAACCCGAACCTCCTGCCGCTCATGCAGGTGGGGCTCGAGGTGGTGCGCGACGCGGCCGACCTGCCACACGCCCAGTACCTCTGCTACGTCGGCGAAGCGCAGAGCAGCGCGGTGAACCTTCTGCTCGACCGCGACTTCGCGACCGTCGTCCGGTTGGCCAGCTCGCTCGAGTCCACCGAGGAGGGTCCGCGGCTCGAAGCGTGGGTCACCGAGCTGCTCACGCCGAGCCTCTCGTCGCCCGACACGGAGGCATACGGACCGCTGATGCAGATCCTCGCCGCAGCGCTGAGCAGCGAGCTGCCGGACAGTGACCTCAGCGCCCTGTTCCGGTACGTGGGCACGGTCAGCGGGCAGCTGCGCAACGACGGGCGCGACTTCGTCGGGACGCTGGACGAGCTGCTCGCGGGGGACCGGGACGGGGTCATCCTGCGCATCGTGAGGGACGCCATCTCCGAGGGGCCGCTGCCCAGCCGCGAGCTGCCAATCTGCACCATGGCGGATGTGTTCAGCGACGTCGCGACGGTGACCGACGAGCCCATGTGCATGGCCGGTGGCGAGGTGGAGTTCACCGCGACCGACGTCGAGTCCGTCCTCGAGGGCGTGGTCGGCTTCATGGACGACGACACGGGTGGTCTGGGCGCGGTATACCGCTTGGTGGGTGAGCTCTCCTCCGTGCAGAACTGAGCGGATTCATGACGAATGACAACACACGCGCGGCCGCGATCGCGCTGAGCGTGGCGTGCGCGCTGGGGGTGTCCTCGGCCTCGGTCCCGCGGGCCCGCGCCAACGCCCCCGAAGACGTGCAGGGTGTGGGCGCCCGGATCAACGGCATGGGGGGCGCGGGCACCGCCGCGGCGGTGGACTTCTCCGCCACGTACTACAACCCCGCCAACCTCTCCCGTTGTTCGAACAGCCAGGTGGGTGTGGACATCCGGCACACCTTCTACAACTTGGACGTGGAGGACGACGGCCCTGCCCTGGCCGGCGATCCCGACGGCGATCCCACGACCGACGCGGACTACCCCACCCCCAAGCCGCTACGCAACCAGACGCGCGCGACCATGGGCTTCTGCAACCACCTGCCGTTCGGACTCTCGTTCGGGATGGTGTTCGGCATCGGTCTGCAGAACCCGATGACCCTGGACCAGAGCACGCTCAACCAGCGCCCCCACTGGCTGCTGTATGGTGAGCAACTCGAAGCCCTGAGCATCGCGCTGGCGATCGGCTACAGGCCCATCCCCCAGCTCAGCTTCGGGCTCGGGGCCAGCATCCTCATCCACTCGGCGTTGAGCATCAACACCGACATCGCCGTGCTCTCGGACGAACCCTCGGAGGTCATCTTCCAGTGGGACCTGCAGCCGGCGGCGGCGCTCTACGTGGGCGTCGACGTCAACCCCGTCGACTGGCTGCACCTGGGCATCGCGTACCGCGGGGCGCTCTACCACGACCTGCAGACTCCGGTGAACGTCGACGCGAGCGCGCTCGGGCTGGCCATCCCCATCCAGCTGTTCGTACAGTCCGCCGCCTGGTACACCCCGCGCCAAGTCGCCGTCGGCGCCAGCGTCGACCCGCTGGACATGCTGACGGTGGCCCTGGACCTGACCTGGTACAACTACGCGGCGCACCCAGGGCCCTTCTTGGTGGCCACTCCGGACAACGACTTGACGGCGGCCGCAGTGGGCTTCCCCACCCGCGAAGACTACGGCCAGCGCAACGTCGTCGTGACACGCCTGGGCGCCGAGCTGCGGGTGCTCGATGACGCGCTCGCCATTCGCGCGGGCTACGGGTTCCGTCCCTCGTCGCTTGCGCGCCCGGGCACGAGCGCTGGGTGCCTCGAGCGCACGGGCACGAGCGACCCCTGCCGCGCCAACGTGCTGGACGCAAACACACACAGCATCGCGTTCGGCGCGGGATACCGCTTCGGGGACAGTCCTGACACCGTCGCGCATCCACTCGAGGACGCGTCCGACGTGCCCCCGGACGAGTCCGCGGAAGAGAGCGATGTCGGGAGCCCGGAAAGCGACCGGGCCTCGGCGGGGGCGGGTGGAGCCCAGGGAGCGACGCCGACCAGCGCGGCCGGTCGCGGAGGGCAACCAGCCTGGGCGACGCGTGGTGGCGCGGATACTGGACCGAGCACGAGCGCTGCGGCGCCCCCTGGCACGCCAGCGGCGCCTTCGGCTCCTCCTGGAACCGCAGCGCAGGGAGCCAGCGCACAGCCTGGGAGCGGGGCTCCGGCGGACAGCGGTGGTCGCGTCGCGCTCGACGCCGAGAACGAGCGCACGTACGACCCGCACCGCTCGGTGGGCGCCAACGCGTCAATCGACTTCTTCTTCCGCGCCAACATGATGCGGCACCGGCGCGTGACGCGCAGCGCCGAGGACGTCGCGAACGGCATCGACTATCTGCAGAGCTTCCGCTACGGCGGGGCCGTGCTGGACATCGGCATCACGCTCACGCTCGGCTGGTACTGAGCGTCTTCCTCGGCCGAAGGGCCAGGTGCGCCGTCGTCTGCGAACGGGGCAGCGGCGCGCCGGTGGCCCCGTCAGGCTGTGCAGCCTCTGCCCGCCACCGATTTACATGCAGACTGTCGCGCTCCTGGACGACGCGTGTGGACAGCAGCTCGGCGGTTCAGGTCGGTGTCCCCTTGTGCTGTACCAAAAATGAACAGTACCCTCGGGGTGATGAACGCCTCGACACCACGGTCTTCGAAGAGGTGGCGGGGCAGGACACGCCCACCATCCTGGGTGAGACGGTGCAGTTCCTGGCGGAGCGCTACGGCGTGATCGCGGCGTGTGCGCCCGTGCCGGTCATCGACATCAACAACTCGGACTTCATCACGGGCAACTTCGTGCTGGCCGACGGGGCGTTCGCGCTCTACACCGCCGACGACCTCGCGGGCGGCCCCTGCCCCCAGACGAACCTCGACCCGCGACAGCCCTCGTTCTACCTCGAGACCATCGAGCAGTCGGGCGACTTCGAGGTGTCGCTCAGCGCGCGCGGCATCCCGCTCCCCATCCACAGCGATGTGACCCTCGTGCAGGTGCTGATCCTCCCGGCCAAGAGCGGCCTCGTGCTCGGCGGCACCTACGCCGCGGACCACGGCCCCTACGAGCTGATCCCCCTCGACCCGTCCGACCTGACCGTGCCCTACGACGACCTGTTGTACGGCACGATGGTCGTGGACTGGCGCGCGCGTCGCACCCTCATCCACTTCGAGTCGCTCGAGCCCAACACCACCACGCCCGCGGGCGGCAAGCGTCAGACCATGCTGCTCGAGAGCCCGCTGTTCGGCACCGGCGTGTACGAAGCGACCTACCGTGCGATGGCGCGCTCCTGGGCCGAAGACCCCGAGCTGACGGGCAACCCCGTCATCGGCGTGCCCCGCAACCCCATCCTCACGCCCCGCCGCGTGGACTTCCGCTACCACGGCGCCGCGCGCTTCCCGTACGTGCCCGAGACCGGCGTGCACGCGCCGTGTGAGAGCGACTTCAGCGACCCTGCGCACCTCGAGATCTGCCCGAGCAGCGCGCCCACCGCTCCCTGACCATCGAGCATCCGCTCGCTCACCCGTGTGAGCGCGACGTGAACCGCACGAGAGCCCGCCGTCGATGGCGGGCTCTCTGCGTCTCGGCGTGGTGTCGCCCTTGGCCCGTCGGTCAGAGCGTGACGAAGTCCTGGAGGATCTCCGTGCCGTCCATGCGCGGGTGCACGATGGTGAAGTGCGCCACGCCGCCCCCTGGCGCCTGCCCGACGGAGCCTACGTTGATGACATGCGCGCCTGTCAGCGCCCGCTGGAACGGGACATGGGTCGACCCGACGACGAACAGGTCCGCAGGGTCGCTGTCCAACAGCGTGATCAGCTCCTCGTCGTCGAGGTCGTGGCTCAGCTCCGCGCCCGTGCCCAGAGGCGACTCGTGGGTCATCAGGATCTCGCGGCCGTCGATCATCGGGATGCGCAGACGCTCCGGCAGCCGCCGCAGGGACTGGAGCACAAGCTCTCCGAGGTCGCGGCGGGTGCGCGCGAAGCGCTCGGCGCTCCTGCGTTCGGCGTCGTCGCTTGGCTCGAGCGAGCTCGGGTCGATCATGCACAGCGCGGTGTCACTGGCTCCCCGCGTACAGCGAGCGCCCACCGCCTGCAGCCGGCGCCACACCTCGAGCGGCTCGTCGCCCCCCAAGAGCAGGTCGCCAGCGACGTAGATGTCGCTCACGTCGCGCCGGGCGAGCTCTTGCAGCACGGCCTCGAGGGGCGCGAGCGCACCGTGGACATCGGAGAGGAAGGCCATCGACTTGGCAGCAGGCAGCATGCTGGTGCGTATAGCAGCCCGGCACGCCCAAGGAGCGCTTGTCACGATCTTGGTAGGCCGATGTAGGCAAAGGTACGCTTCGTCGATGCTCAGCCCAGCGCGTGTCCCCCCGCCCCGCCCTCAGCTCGCCCGCGCCACGCGCGCTCGCCTCGTACGGCACGCCGAGCCTCGCTGCACGCTCACGCGCGAAGCCGAAGAAGCCATCTTCGCGTGCGGAGAGCTCTTGTCGGAGGGCTCCCAAGCGCTCCGACCGGGCGCCGACGGTTGCGCGCGCTACTTCGGGACGTCGATGTTCAGCGTGGACCTGGGCCGCGTTGCGCGGCTGCTCGGCGCGCGCAGCACGCCGACCGAGTTGGCGGCGCTGCGAGACGCCATCGATGGGTCGATGCGGGTGCGCCTGCGGCTGATGCGCTGGGCGCGGGCCGAGGCCGCTCGTCGGGTCCCGAGTCACATGCTTGGCACGGCCACGGTCGAGACCCGGATGCGCCTGACCGAGAACGAGCTACACATCGACATCGATCTCGAAGTCCCCCTTGAAGTATTGTCGGAGCGGAGCATCCCTTGAGCGAAGAGCGCGACAACGTCATCCACGTCGCTTTCAGCCGCGATGGCGTGGGCACGCGCATCGCCGCGCCCGCGCCCCTGGCTCAAGGCACCGACGACGCGCCGAAGCCGCAGCGCCGCGCGGACGACCCGCTGGCGGACCTGTACGGAACCGCCGACGTCGCCAAGCTGTTCGACCTGAAGGAGAGCCGCCTGCGCAGCTGGGCGCGCTCCGGCTTCATCACGCCGTCGGCCACGCTCGGGAAGCGGCAGCTCTACACCTTCCAGGACCTCGTCAGCGTGCGCGCCGCCAAGGCGCTGCTCGAGCGCGGTGTCCCGCTGCAGCGCGTGAAAGACTCGGTGGCGGCCATTCGGCGCACGCTGCCCACCATCAGCCGGCCGCTGGCCGAATTGCGCGTCACCGAGGAAGGCGGCTCCGTGGTCATGCGCGACCGCCGCGGCGCGTTCGAGCCCACGACTGGGCAGCTGGTGATCGACTTCGAGGTCGAGAGCCTGCGCGACGACGTGGTGCGCGTGCTGCGCACGGGGCCTACCGCCGAGGCCCGCCGCACGGCCTACGAGCACTACCTGGAGGGCTGCCGCCTGGACGAAGACGAGGCCACGTTCGAGCGAGCCGAGGCGGCGTACTTGGCCGCGCTCCGCCTGGACGCCTCGCTAGGCAACGCGCACACCAACCTGGGCAACCTCTGCTACCGACGCGGGCGCGTGGAGGAGGCGCGGGGCCACTACCAGAACGCGCTCCGCATCGACGCCGAGCAGCCAGAGGCCCACTACAACCTCGGCTTCCTCGCGCTGGACGCCGGAGACGCCTCCAGCGCAGTGCGTTCGTTCGAGCGCGCCCTCGGGTCGGACCCGTCGTTCGCGGACGCGCACTTCAATCTGGCGATGGCGTACGAAGAGCTGGGCCGCCCTCGGGACGCACGCCCGCATTGGGAGACGTACCTGGCCCTCGAACCCGCTGGAAGCTGGGCGTCCATCGCCGAGCGGTACCTGCTGCCGCGCTGATCCCACCCCGGGGGGGCGCCTCAGATGACCTTGAGGTAGCCCGCCTTGAGCAGCTTCACGATCAGCTCGCTGGTGTGGACGTCACCCGCCAGGCTCTTGTTGAGGACGGTCTCCACGCGCGAGTAGTTGTGCGCGATCTGCAGGATGTCCAGCTCGTCCGGGCTGAGGTCGCGCAGCGGTGGGATGAGCGGGGAGCACATCTCGAGCTGGGCGCTGTGCGGCGGCACCTCCGGGCCGAGGCGCTTGACCTCGTCCAGCTGGCGCATGGCTTCCATGAGCAGCCCCTCGGTGCTCATCTCGATCTCGCCAGGGAAGTCGCGCTCCTCGACACCTTCCATGTCGAAGGTGCCCTCCGCCCACGTGAGGATGCGGTAGAAGCTCTTCTCGGGCGCGACGTCGTAGTTGTCGTTCACGGCCGCGTAGTGCAGGCGCCCCTTGTCGAGGTGCAGCTTGCCCACGTCCGTGTCGGTGCGGACCACCAGGGTGCCGCTCTTCTTGCTGGCCGCGAACAGCTGCAGCAAGTCCGGGAGGGGCACCTCGGCGATGGAGCCGGTCATGGTGCGCACCTGCGACGTGCGCTTGCCCGCTGCCACGTCCTCCAGCGCGGCCTTGGCCTCGCGCATGGTGGCGGCGCCCTCCGTGGCGACCACCTTGATGATGCTGGTGCCGATGAGGACGCGGTCGCCCTCGGAGAGCTTGGAGCGCTTGATGCGCTCACCGTTCACGAAGCTCCCGTTGGTGGAGCCCAGGTCCTGGATGAAGATCTGCCCGTTGGTGACGGTGATCTTGGCGTGACGGCGCGACACCATGTCTTCGACGAGCACCATGTCGAGCTCGCCGGAGCGACCGACCACGACCTCCCCGTTCTCGGGCAGCGGAAACTCGCCACCCTGGTACTTCCCGGAGATGAAGCGGAGCGCAAAGGCACGGGCGGGCCGCGAGGGCGGCGGCGGCATCATGTTCGGGATAGGAGTCTCCACGTGGCGTATCGCTGCGAGTCACAACCCGCAGAGCGCAAGGCTAGAAGGCCAAGGGGCACCCGGTCAAGGACGAGGTGCGCAGAAGCGTCGTTCCCATCGACATTCGCCGGTCATGTTATAGGAGCCCCATGTTCGTGCCGCGCCGCGTCGGCGTTTCGACGCTCTTGCTCGCCCTCTGGCTAGCCGCGCTGCCCAGCACGGGGGCCGCCCAGCTGCGCGATCGAAGTGTGCGCTGGCGCACCGTGAACACCGAGCATTTTGCCGTCCACTATCCCGCCCACCTGGGGCCCGTGGCGCGTCGCGCGGGCTACGCGCTGGAGCGGGCGCACGCGCGTGTGTCCCCGGTGGTGGAGAACGAGATGAGCGGTCGCGTGCAGGTGACGCTCTCGGACGACTCGGAGTCCGCGAACGGCCTGGCCACCGCACTCCCGTACGACGCGATCCGACTGTTCGCGACCGCGCCCGAGGACATGAGCGCCTTGGCCGACTTCGACGACTGGCTCACGACGCTGATCACCCACGAGCACACGCACATCTTGCACCTGAGCAACATCTCGGGGCTGCCCGCCATCATCAACCGCATCTTCGGTCGCCTGCTGGCTCCCAACCAGACGCAGCCTCGCTTCATCGTCGAGGGGCTCGCCACGTACATGGAGTCGCGCGAGACGGCGGGCGGCCGCATGCGCTCGACGCAGTTCGAGATGTACCTGCGCATGGCGTTCCTGGAGGACCGCGTCCTGACCCTGGACCAGCTCGCCAACGACATCGACCAGTGGCCCCGCGGCGCGACGTGGTACCTGTACGGCTCGCGTCTGATGGCGCACATCGCGCAGCACTACGGCGATCACGCCATCGCCGAGATGGCCGACATCTACGGACGCAACCCCGTGCCCTACGGGCTGAGTCGCGCTGCGCGGCGGGCCACGGGTTCCACCTGGCCCGAGCTGTACGCAGCGTTCCAAGAGGAGATGCGCGCCCGCTATCGGGCCGAACAGGAGGCCGTGGAGGCCGCCGGGCGCGTCGAGGGTGAGCGCCTGACCCACCACGGCGAGACCGCGCTCTACCCGCGCTTCGCGCCCGATGGGAGCCTGATTTACATGGCCATGGACGGCCGCAGCGATCCCCAGCTGCGGAGACTGCCCGTAGGCGGTGGCGCCCCCGAGAAGATCACCCGCGTCGCGGGCGCGGCCGCGCCCAGCGCACTGCCGGACGGGAGCATCGTGTACGACTCGGTCGACTTCGACCGTGGCATCTACGCGCGCTTCGACCTGTTCCGCAAGCGCCCCGGACGGCGGCGCCCCGAGCGCCTGACGACGGGCTTGCGCGCTCGTGCCCCCGACGTCTCGCCGGACGGAACCCAGGTGGTGTTCACGGTGAACGATGGCGGCACCTCGCACCTCGAGGTCGCGCAGCTGGACGACGTCGCGGGCACGCGGAGACGCCTGGTGACGAGCGCGCCGTTCGAGCAGGTCTACACGCCGCGCTTCTCGCCGGACGGTCGACACGTCGCCTACTCGGTGTGGCGCGCGGGGGGATATCGCGACGTGCACGTGATCGACGCCGTGACGGGCCGAGTGCGCGAGCTGACCCACGACCGCGCGCTCGATCTCGGCCCGACCTTCACGCCCGACGGGGCACACGTGGTGTTCTCCTCGGACCGCACCGGCATCGCCAACCTCTACGCGATCGCGCTCGACACGGGCGTCACGCGCCAGCTGACCAACGTCGTGAGCGGCGCGTACTGCCCCGTCGTCTCGCCCTCGGGAGACCGCATCGTCTACGTCGGCTACACGAGCTACGGCTTCGACCTGTACGCGCTCCGCCTGGACGGTTCTCCCGAGACGTGGGGGCGCCCTGCCCTGCCGTACCGAGACACGCGCCCGGAGCCCAGCGCGACAGGGGTCCTCGGGGGCCCGAGCCATCGCTATCGCCCGGTGGAGACGCTCTACCCTCGCAGCTATCGTCTCGGCTTCGAGAGCAACACGCTGTTGGGCGGCAGCATGCTGAGCCTCTCGGTCGACGGCGAGGACGCCGTGGGCTGGTTCGTCTGGAGCGCGAGGGTCGACCTCACGCTCCCGGCGGGAGAGGTCGACCTGACCACCAGCGGCCGCTACCAGCGCGGGACGGTCCCGGTCGCGTGGCGCTTCTTCCGTCGACACGCGGCGCGCAACGACTTGGTGGTGGAGGGCGTGCGACAGCCGTGGCGCGAGCGGGCCCTGGGCGGTGACATCTCGCTCTCGCGGAGCTTCCCGCGGTCGTTCCACTCCACCACGCTCTCGGGAGGCTACGCGGTGACACACATCGCGAGCGTGAGCCCCTTCCGCGGCGAGCTGGACCCGAACTTCCCGCCTCCGAGCGTGCCGGAGCGTGGGTTCTTCACGCGAGCCCGGGTGGGCTTCGCGTACTCCGACGCGCGCGCGCAGATCTACGACATGACCACGTCGGTGGGGCGCTCGCTGAACGTGACGATGAGCGCCGCAGACCGCGCCATCGGCAATCCCTACCGGGCGGCGGCGCTCAGCTGGGGCTTCTCACGGTACTGGGAGAACCCTCTCATCCATCACCACATCTTCGCGCTGCGCTACAGCGGTGGGCTCTCGGCCGGCGACCGAGGCAGGCGCGCTCTCTACAGCATCGGCGGGTTCCCCTCCCCCGACTTCCAGGAGCTGCTGTTCGAGCATCCGGTGTTCGGTGGGCAGGCGCTCCGGGGCTACGCGCCCGGGGACCGTCGCGGGCTGCGCTTCCAGCTCGTCCAGCTGGAGTACCGCTTCCCGATCGTGCGCATCCAGCACGGCCTGCAGACCAACCCGTTCTACCTGAACCGTGTGCACGCGCTGGTGTTCGCGGACTACGGCGACGCCTACAGCACGCGCCTCGATCTCTCCACGTTCCGGCTGGGCGTCGGGGCCGAGCTGTTCCTCGACTTCACGGTGGGGTACGTCCTGCCGTTCACGCTCCGCCTGGGATTCGCGTACGGCGCGAACGAAGGTGGGGGCCCGCGCATGTACTTTCACTTGGGCCGCCCGTTCTGACGCGGGGGGCGGCTGCGAGCGCGGTTGCGCCTCTCCCCGCCGGACGCTAGACCCGTCCCCATGGCGGAACTCAAGCACAAGCGCGTGTTGCTCAAGCTCTCGGGCGAGGCCCTCTGTGGCGAAGTGGGCGGCTTCGGGCTGCGCCCCTCGACGCTCAGCGACATCGCGTCGGAGATCGCCGAGGTGCACCACGCGGGCGCCGAGATCGGCATCGTGATTGGCGGCGGGAACATCTTCCGTGGCCTCAAAGGCAGCGCGAGCGGCATGGACCGCACGTCGGCCGACCACATGGGCATGCTGGCCACCGTCATCAACGGCCTCGCCCTCCAGGACGCGCTGGAGAAGAAGGGCGTCCAGACGCGCGTGATGAGCGCTCTGGCGGTCAGCGCGGTGGCCGAGCCCTACATCCGCCGGCGGGCCATCCGGCACCTCGAGAAGCACCGTATCGTCATCTTCGTGGCGGGCACGGGTAACCCGTACTTCTCGACGGACACGGCCGCGGCGCTGCGCGCGATGGAGATCCACGCCGACGCGCTGATGAAGGCCACCAAGGTCGAGGGCGTGTACGACGCGGACCCGGCCACCCACGCCAACGCGCAGATGTACCGCCGCCTCAGCTACGACCGCTTCCTCGCGGACCGCGTAGGGGTCATGGACAGCACGGCCGTCACGCTCTGTCGGGACAACAAGCTGCCCATCCGGGTGTTCGCGCTGCACCAGCGCGGCAACATCAAGCGGGTGGTCATGGGCGAGGACGTCGGCACCCTCGTCGCCGAAGAGGGCGAATGACGCACCACGGCCGCGCGGTTTTTTGATAGGACTGCGCGGCACAACGGGCTCCGCCAGCCCGAGGGAGAACGGACATGCTCGACGAGACACTGGAAGACCTGAAGCAGAGCATCGAGAAGGCGCATGACGCCCTGCGACGGGACCTCGCGAAGATCCGCACGGGCCGCGCGAACCCCGGCATTCTGGACGGCGTGCGTGTCGACTACTACGGCGTCCCCACGCCGCTCAAGCAGATGGCGGGTATCAACGTGCCCGAGGCGCGCATGATCACGCTCAAGGCCTTCGAGCGGAATCTCATCCCCGTCATCGAGTCCGCCATTCGCTCCGCGCAGCTGGGCCTCAACCCCAGCAACGACGGCGAGCTCATCCGCATCCCCATCCCGCCGCTCACCGAGGAGCGCCGACGTGACCTGGCCAAGACGGCGCGCAAGGAGGGCGAGGACTGCAAGATCGCCATCCGCAAGGCCCGGCACGACGCCAAGGACATGATCGACGAGCTCGAGAAGTCGGGTGAGGTCGGCAAGGACGACGCGGCCCGCGCGCTGAAGGAGCTGGAGGCCATCGTGAAGGACGGCGGCGCCAAGGTGGACGAGATCGTCGCCAACAAGGAAGAAGACATCATGAAGGTCTGAGCCTCGGCTCGACCTCGGCGCGCGGGCTCGGTCCGCTGCACCACGAAGAAAGCCCGGCGCGCATCAGCGGCCGGGCTTATTCGTACCGTGCAGGGTCGACCCTCGACCCCGCGGTGTCCTCGTCGGAGCGGGCGTCGTGGGTTGGGGGCCCGCCACCCACCCCAAACGAACGAAGCCCGGCACGCGCGAGCGGCCGGGCTTCTTCATGTGCAGCGAAAGCTGGCTCAGCTGCCCGCGAGCGTCTCGGCCACGTCGGCCGCGAGGTCCGCCTTCTTCTTCTCGATGCCCTCGCCGAGCTCGTAGCGCACGAAGCGGCGCACCGAGATCTTCTCGCCGATGCGAGCCGAGAGCTCGTCGCAGATGTCCCCGATGGTCTTCTTGTCCTCGACCATGATGGACACCTGATCCAGGAGGCAGTTCTCCTTCTTCCACTTGGCGATCTTGCCCTCCAGGATCTTCTGGGTGGCCTCGGCGGGCTTGGACTTGCCCGTCTCGCGCGCCTCTTCTTCCATCTGACCGGCGAAGAGGTTGGTCTGCGCCTCGACGTCCGCCTCGGGGATGTCGGACTCGCGCACGTAGAGCGGCGTCATGGACGCGATCTGCATGGCGACGTCGTTCACGAAGGCCTTGAACTCCTCGTTGCGCGCCACGAAGTCGGTCTGGCAGTTCACCTCGACCAACACGCCCACGCGGCTGCCCGCGTGGATGTACGCGTGCACCACGCCCTCGGCGGCGATGGCGCCGGCCTTCTTCGCCACCTTGGCGAGGCCCTTCTTCTGGATGTCCTCCATGGCCTTGTCCTCGTCGCCATCTGCGTCGATGAGGGCCTTCTTGCAGTCCATCATGCCTGCGCCCGTGCGGTCACGGAGCGCCTTTACCTGTGCGGCTGAGATCGTCGCCATTTGCTCGTCCTGTCTTCGAGGTTTGGGAAAGGTTCAGCGGCGGGGCCCTGGCGCACCGCGCCCGGGACGCTTGCGCGCCGTCTCGACCGAGGGGCCATCGCCCACCGCGCCGCCCACGTGGCCCACGTTGGCGTTCTGCACGACGTGGTCACGACGGGACTGCGAGCCCTCGATGCACGCGTCGGCGATGCGCGAGGCCACGAGCTTGATGGAGCGGATGGCGTCGTCGTTGCCGGGGATCAGCAGGTCGACGAGGTCGGGGTTACAGTTGGTGTCCGTGAGCGCGATGATCGGGATGTTGAGCTTGCGCCCCTCCTTCACCGCGATGTGCTCGTTGTTCGGGTCGATCACGAACAGCGCGGCCGGCAGGCCGTCCATGTGCTTGATGCCGCCGAGGAACTTCTCGAGGCGCTCGCGCTCGCGACGCAGGCCGAGGGCCTCCTTCTTGGTGAGCAGCTCGAGCGTGCCGTCCGCCTCCTGGCGGTCGAGGTCGCGCAGGCGGTCGATGCCCTTCTTGACGGTGGCGAAGTTGGTGAGCGTGCCGCCCAGCCAGCGCCCCGTCACGTAGAACTGACCAGCGCGGATGGCCTCCTCCTGCACCACGTCGCTCGCCTGGCGCTTGGTGCCGACGAACAGCACGTGGCCACCGCGACCGACGGCTTCGGTGACGAAGCTGAACGCGCGGCGGAAGAGCACCGCCGTCTGGTCCAGGTCGACGATGTGGATGCCGTTGCGGGCGCCGTAGATGTACGGGCGCATCTTCGGGTTCCAGCGCTTGGTCTGGTGACCGAAGTGGACGCCGGCGTCGATGAGCGCGCGCAGGCCGATGGGGAGGTCGCCGCTGGCGACGTCGGGGCGACCGAGGGCCGCGAGCTCAGGGGCTTCTTGCACTTCTTGTTCGGTGGTCATGGCTCTTCTTTCTTGGTTGTGCGTCTGCCCCCCTGCGCGTGGCCACCCCGAGGAGGGGCACCAGGCCACGCGTTTGAGCCGGGAGACATGTGTGATTTCGGCCACTTGGAATCAAGTAACCGGCCGCAGCGGAGCCGCGAGCGGGGCTGACGTAGCACGGAACGCTCCCGCGGGCCAGCCCTTCGGGGGCCACGCCCACGACCCGGACGCGCAGCGGTCCCTGGGGCTCGGGGCCTCGGCGGAGCGCCCCAGCCCAGGCCGAGCACCACCCACCGCCGTCGTCGCGGTCAGAGACCTTCCGACACATCGTACGCTCGCTCGTCGCGCGCGCCGTCGCGCCGGCTTGCAGCGAACCCGACGCGAACGCACCTTGCGCCCCGTGCGTTTCGTCGACCAAGTAGAAATCGAAGTCCAGGCCGGGAACGGCGGCAACGGCGCCGTGGCGTTTCGTCGCGAGAAGTACCGTCCACTCGGCGGTCCCTCGGGCGGCGACGGAGGCAAGGGCGGCGATGTGGTGCTCCAGGCGCACGAGCGCATGTCGACGCTGATGGACCTGCACTATCGACGCACGCTGAACGCGCCCGACGGCGAGAACGGCCGCGGCAAGGATCAGTTCGGCGCGGCAGGGCGCGACGAGCTCGTCCAGGTGCCCGTCGGCACGCAGGTGTACGACGCCGACACGGGCGAGCTTCTGGTGGACCTCTCGGAGCCCGAGCAGACGTTCGTCGTGGCGCGAGGCGGTCAGGGAGGGCGCGGCAACATGCGCTTCGCGACGCCGTACGATCGCGCCCCCCGGCGTGCCGACCCTGGCGAAGAGGGCGAGCACCGCATGCTCAAGCTGGAGCTCAAGCTCATGGCGGACGTGGGCGTGGTGGGCTTCCCCAACGTGGGGAAGTCCACCTTCATCGCCGCGGTGTCGCGCGCGCGGCCGAAGATCGCGGACTATCCGTTCACCACGCTGGTGCCCAACCTTGGCGTCGCCTCGCTCGGCCCTGACCGCAGCTTCGTCATCGCGGACATCCCCGGCATCATCGAGGGTGCGTCCGAAGGCGCGGGCCTCGGTCTGCGCTTCTTGCGCCACGTGGAGCGCAACCGCGTGCTGCTGCACGTGGTCAGCTACGACCCGGACCCGGACCGCGACCCGGTCGCCGACTACCGGACGCTCCTGAACGAGATGGAGACCTTCGACGCGTCCCTGTCCGAGCGGCCGGCCATCGTCGCTTTCAGCAAGCTGGATCTGCCCGAGGCCCAAGCTGCGTTCGAGGCTGCTCTGGAAGAGTTCACGGCCATGGGGGTGACGGTGATGCCGTTCAGCGCGGCGACGCACACGGGGCTGACCGAGATCCTCGAGGCGCTCGAGGCCGTGTTGAAGGAGACCGACCCCACCCGGGTAGCCACCGACACGCTGGACCTCGGCGCGCGACCGCAGGACCTGCACGCGCCCGCCGACGTGGAGGCACCGGACGCGCTTGACGACGACGACGCGTAGCAGGCGGTTGCGGTGCCGCCGCGCGAGCCCGGCTCGGGATCACCGGCGGGGCGTTCGGACGAGCCAGCGCTTCCGTCGATCTTGAATCTTACTCGAGCTACGCGTCACGCGTGTCGCGCGCTGCCTCGCTGGCGTCGCGCTCTTCGCTGGGTGTCGCCGTGCTTCGTGCCGTGGCGTGGGGCCCCTCTGCGCCACGCTGGTCGGAGACCACCTGCGCGCCGTCGTCCGTCGCGCGCCCTGCAGCGCGTGCCTCGATGCGGCCCAGCGCCCAACGCGCAGCCGCGCGCACGTGCTCCGACGGATGACGGGTCGCCGCGTGCCCGAGGACCGGGAGGTGCAGGCGTCCCCCCGTGTTGCCCAAGACCACCGCCGCGTTGCGCGCCATGCGTGCGCTACCCGCACGACGCAGAGGCGAGCCCTCCGACCACTCGCGGAAGCGGGCTTCGTCCATGCCGAGGAGGTCCTCGAGTGCCAGCGCGGTCAGCCGTGGGTGCGGCGCGAAGGCGGGGTCGAGCACACCCGGGCGCGTCTGGTTGTAGGGGCACACGTCCTGACACGCGTCGCAACCGAACAGCCAGTCGCCCGTCTGCGTCAGCAGATCCGTCGCGGCGTTGTCCTCGCGCTCGATGGTCAGGTTGCTGATGCAGCGGGGTGCAGACAGAACGCGGGGCGCGACGAACGCCCCCGTGGGACACGCGTCCAGGCACGCCGTGCACCGCCCGCAGCCCTCACGCAGCGGCGCGTCCACAGGCAGCGTCGCAGTGGTGACCAGCGTGCTGAGGAACACGTGCGAGCCCAAACCCGGGACGATCAGGCAGCAGTTCTTGCCCACGAAGCCGACCCCGGCGCGCACGGCCCAGGCGCGCTCGAACACGGGCCGCGAGTCCACGGAGTGCCGCACGGCGTGCCCTTGGTCGCGCAGCCAAACCTCCAACTTGCGCAGACGTCGACCGATCACGTTGTGGTAGTCGCGGCCCCAGGCGTAGCGCGCCACGCGCCCCACCCCCACACCTGGCGTGCCCGGCTGTCGTGAGAGGAACGGTGTCGCCAGCACCACGACGCTCGCGGCGCCCGGCAGCATCCCCGCGTGCCGCGGGTCACGGCGCACCTCGCGTGTGTTGGACATCCACGTCATCTGGTCGTGGTGTCCGGCCTCGAGCCACGTGTTCAGGCGCTCCCCTTCCAGCTCCAGCGCTTCGGCGCGCGCCACGCCAATGCGCGCGAAGCCCAGCGTCAGGGCGCGCTCGGTGAGCTCGCCGCGTAGCGCATCGGAGTCGAGGGCTGCTTCAGCCACGCGCCTACAGCCGTGGTCCGCGGCTACGTGGGGTCGCAGCCCGCGGAGGACTGCCCGTCCCCCCCGATGCGCCGGGCTCGGCGGCCGCTTCTTGGTCCGTGTCGTCCTCGTCCGGCCCGTCGTCGTCGTCCTCGCTGTCGGTCGCCACGCCGGACACCCCGTAGTTCGCCTGCGCGCCGCTGGGCACGACTGCGCTGTCTTGTAGTCGCTGCACTGGCGCGTCGTCTTCGCCCCCGCGTACGTTGGGGAGCAGGTACGGCCGCGCATGGCTCTGGTGGCAGTAGGGCTGCTCTCTGTGAAAGTCCCAGTGCATGTAGACGCGCCCGTCACCACTCAGGATGGCGTCCGGTGCGACCGGGTACGGCTGGCCGCGCATGACGGCGTTGTACGCCCCGTAGTCGAACATCGACAGGCCAGAGGAGCGCACGACCCCCACGCGATGGACGCTACCGTCGCGGTTGAGAACGATCTCGAGCAGCGTACGCAGGTTGGGGTCCCCGAAGGGCCCGCTCGGGTCGAGCGGAAGGTTCTCCACGAAGCCATGGTACGTCTGATGGACGCGGTCGTGCATGCGGGCGATGTACGTGGCGAAGGGTGAGCGCGCTGCGTTGAGCGCCGTCTGCGTGCCGGGCCGCACGCTGGGCATGTAGTTCTCGAGCGCCGCCCGGAATTGCTCCCAGCGCGCCCCGCTCGAGCTGCCCCGAATGCGCGACCGCTGCTCCTGGAAGTAGGCCTCGCGCTCTTCCGTCAAGCGCTCCTCACCCACGATGTCCGACAGCTGACTGAAGCGCAGCGTCAGGTCGGGCCCGGGTCGTCCGCTGCGCTCACCTGGGCGCCGGCCACTCCGCGCCGAGCCCCGCTGTGACCCCCGCTCTTCGCCTTCGCGTCCCGCGCGCTCGGGGACGGGTACACCCGCCGCGCCATCGCGACCGCCCACCCCGAGTGCGCCCTCGCCCTGCACCGACCAATCGCTCTGTGAGCTCGCCAGCAGCCCAGGCGCGCCACCGGCCGAAGCGCTCCCTCCCCCAGCGCGCCCCTGTTGCGCTTCCTCGCGACGCGCGACGGCGCCTGCGCCATCGCCCTGGGGCGTACTGGACGCTCGTGAGTCGGGAGGGGCCTCGCTGGTGGTGCGGCCCTCGGCGCGCGGGGGCGTGATCGGGCGGTCCCGTGGGCGGCGCGTGACCTCCTCTGGCGTGGGTCGTCGCTCGTCGCTCCCATCGACGTCTTCGGACTCGGCCAGCTGGGCATCGTCCGCGTTCCCGCGTTCCTCCGTCGCCTCGCTAGGCGGCTCGATGGCCGCTCCGACGCTGGTCTCCGCGTCGTCGCGATCGAGGTTCGTGACCTCCGCGACGGTCTCTTCTTCGACCGTGTTGTTTTCGTCGGCGATGAAGGCCGTATCGGGGGGTGGGTCGTCAGGGTTCTGCGAATGCTGACGCACCGCGATGCGAGCCTGGTCCTCCGGTGGCGGCGTGGGCGGAGGCGCGGGACGGGCGGGCTCGGGCAGCAGCTCGGGCTCGGGTTCCGGCTCGGGCTCGGGCGTCGCCTCGGGCGGAGTTTCGAGCTGGGCGACTCGTTCGCGACGACGCGTCTCCTGCTCGGCGCGGCGCCGAGCACGTTCCTGCGCACGGCGGGCAGCGTCGGCGGCGTCCGGGGTTTCCTGAGGAGGCGGGGCCTCAGAGACCTCGGTGATGTCGACAGGCTGTCCGTCCGCGGCGGGCGGCGTGCGCACGGGTCGCTCGGAAGCCGCTGCCGGCTCGTCCGCCAGGTCGAACTCCAGCGTCGCGCGGCGCGCGTCCCGCTGCTGGGCCTGGGCGCGAGCCAGCGCCGCGAGCGCCTGCGCCTTCGCCAGCTGCCCCAGCTCGTAGTGCACGCCAGCATGCGCGACGACCGACGCGACGAGCATCGAGACGAGGATGAGCGACGTGGAATCGAGGGTGGAGAGGCGCACGTACCGACAAGTGGATTATGGCCGCGAAGGCCGCGTTGGGAAACGCGCGGGACCCCACTATTGTTCGAACGTGTCGAAATGACACGCCCCGAGGGTCTGTCGACCACTGCGTCTCACCGTGTCGGCAGGACGACCGTCTCGCCCGGCATCGGCCCGCGACGCGCGTTCGCGCCGGGTCAGGAGTGCGGCGCGGCGCGATGGCGGGAAAGCACCTGCGTCTCACCGGAAGCCGCCGGAAAACGCGTGTCGCGCAGGACGCCCGCCACGCAGGCGACGACCGAGGGCGGCGCGCCGGGGAGCTGCACGACCGGGTCCTCGCTCAGCCGACCGTCGCCACCGATGCGCAGCGACAGGAGACCCTCCCAGGGCGCTGGGGTCCCTCCCCCGGCAGGTGGGACACTGACGCACCGTCTCAGCGCGGCCGTCTTCGTCCTCAGGACGCGCGCGACGCGGGCCTCCGTCAAGGCGCCAGTGACGCGCAGGCCACCGTCCACCGGAGTCCACGTGCGGCGCACGACCCGTTGGCGCTCGCCGTTCGAGCTGGTGTTGCGCGCCTCGGCCGGGAGGTGCCCGTCGTCGCGCTCGCTCGAGGCGATCACCGCGCCCACGTCCCGATCGGTGCCTGTCGGCGCCCCGTGTCCCACGCGCATCGTGAAGGAGACCAGCGTCGCGGCGTCCCGCTCGGGCAGACGCCACGCCTCCGTGGCGGCCGTCACGCAGCGCTCGAGGGGTCGATCACCGACGTTGGACCAATCGACGCTCGCGGCGATCGGGACCCCGTTGGCCTCGATGTGGACCCGCAGGTGCAGCTCCCCAGCGACGCGTCCGCGCTCGGCCGCGCGAGCGTGCACGCACTGACCGTACGTCTGCAGCGCGCCCTCCATCGCCTCCTGGACAGTGGCGCGCGGCAGCGGACCGCGGACGCGTAGTGAAGCGAGCGCGACCGGCGCTGCGGCGGTCTGGCCTGCCAGCACGTCGAGCGCGCCGTGCCAGGCGATCAGCGTGAGACCGAGAGCCGCGACGTGAGAGCGAGCGCGCACGCAGCGTGGAATGGCTTGGTGGTAGGCGATGGACACGTCGGGCTCACTCGAAGAGAGGCTGCAGGTTGAGGCCTCCAGCGTAGGCATAGCTGACGAACGCGTCGAACCCATAGACCACGATGCCCACGGGGGCGCTCGCGACGATGCGGTGCACGCCGTCCGCCTGTGACCCCGGACGAACCAGATCTCGCTCGACCTCCGGAAAGCTAAGCTGACAGCGATAGATGACGCGCTCGGGGGGCGCCTCGCCGACGCCGCGCACGATGCCGTCGGCTGGCGCAACGCTGCACCCCTGCGCCTGCATGCCAAGGTCGTCGAGGCGCACGTCGGCCGTCGCGGGAGCCACGATGATCACATAGTCGAAGGCGTACCGGTCGGGTGTGAGGAACACGTACTCGCGCCGGTACTGCTCGATGGGTGGGACCATGATGAGCGAAGGGTCCCCGCCGGGATACCGCACGGGCGAGCTCGGGATACCGACCGCCTGCTGACTGGGGAGCGCTTGCAGCACGGAAACCTGACGCCCCTGCGTACTGAAGAGCTCGAAGTCGCGCGTCGCGTTCAACAGGCGGGACTCACGGGCCGCCAAGGTGAAGCGATCGTCCGGGGCGGGCAGGGTCGTGGTGACCTCGGTCGCGCCCTGGACCGCGATGACTCGGACGTACTCGACCTCGTTGCCCTCGGCGACGCTGTCGAGGTTGGGGTCGACGAAGGCTGCGTTGAGCGACGCTGCGCGGCCAGGCATGCGCGCGATGACGTACTGCGTGCCCAGCGAGCCGTCGCCGAAGAGCTGCTCTTCGAGGTGGTCGGCACAGCACTGGCGGTTGGCGTAGGTCGTGAACATGGGCGCGTCGCTCGCCTCGCCGCCCACGAACACGGCGACTGGGCGGTTCGACTCGACGAGCGAGCCCGTGAAGTCCGCCATGAACCCCGCCGTCTCGAGGTTCAAGACGTCGAAGGGACCGAGCGTGGCGGTGAGCTGGTCTCCGGCGAGCCCCATCGGGAGCCCTCCGCCTGGCAGCACGCGCACCACGTCCGGGCCGAGGGTGACGCTCACCTGGGTCGCTGCCTCCGTGCCCACGATGGTCAAGAACGCACGCAGCCCCTCGTCGCGCGACGACGTGTCGAAGTCGATCTCCGGACACGGCATCTCTGGCGGGCAGTCCGAGTCGGCGATGGTCTGCGGCCACGACACGACCGTGTACTGCGCCGCAAGGGCACTGGCGGGCAGGAGCAGCGACGCGTCGTTGCTGAAGACGGAGACGTTGTCGAGCGGATTGAACTGGTAGGCGATGATGGGCTGGTCGCTGGTGAGGCGATACGCGTTGGACGTCAGCGCCGTGTGCGTCCCGTCGTTCTGGCCGCCCGACTCGGCCGTGGTGCGGCAGAAGCACGGGGCCACCGTGTCCAGCGCGGAACACACACAGGTCTCGGTGCCCCGACACTCGCGCGCGGCCACGTCGCACGGGGCATTGCTGCTGCTCCCGTCGACCTCCCGGCGGGGCAGCTCGAAGACCTCCAGGTCCCCTGGTAGGACCACGGCGGTCGCGACCTCGCGGAGCGCGGGCGGCACGCCTGGGGGCGCGTCGTTGACCTCCACCACCACGGCGGACGGGACCTGGCCGGGGTTGGACACCACCACCGCGAACTGCTGCGACGACGCGTCGCGACCGCCTCCGAGCGCCGCATTGTCGAGGTCGACCGCGTAGAACTCGCAGCCCACGTAGCTCTGTTGCCGCTCGGCCAGCCCGCACGCGTTCACGCACTGCCCCTCACTGCAGACCTGCTCGGCGTCACACGGCTCGGTGAGGTCGGCGCCCATCCCGTCGGGACGACACACCCCAGGGCGGTTTCCGTCGCACAGCGCGGCATCCGGGAGGCACACGCGACACCCGAGCTGCGCCACGCACACCTCCCCGCGTGCCCCGCACTCGTCCCGCTCCTCGCGCAAGAAGGTGCCCGACCCCACGCACGTCACGAACACGCTTCCGTCGCAGCCCGTCTGGCCCACGCGCTCGCACACGAAGCCGACCACGGGGCCCAGGTCGGGTCGAGACGGAGGTGGTGCACCGCAGCCGGACACGACAAGCGCCGAGAACGCGAGGCAGGCGCCCGCCAAGGGGAACGACCGGAGCCGATGAGCAATCATCAGCGCTGCGCCGTCATGGTGTCCACGGACCAGGCCGTCCAGCGGCGCGACGAGAGCGTGGAGTAGGTGAAGGTGTCGTAGTCGAAGTCGGTCACGTTGATGCCGTAGATCGAGATGGTGAGGGGCCCTTCGGTCACGTCGCGGATCTCGTCCTCTCCGGACAGGTCCGGCATGGGCGCTTGCCGCGCGTCGCCCCGAACGAAGTAGCGCCACTGGGCGTTGCCATCGCTCCCCTCGACGAAGATCATCCACACGTCCGGCTCCGGCCCGCTCACGTCCCAGCGCAGGACGCGGTCCAACGGCAGCAGCTGTCCGTACGCTGGCGCCGTGATCTCGGGGACACCCACGAACCCCGTCAGCGCGACCGTCCCGCCCAGCGGACGCACCCCCGACCGGACGACGTGGGTAGAGGGGTCCGCGAGCCCAGTCCCTGTCACCCACGCGGCATCGACGAAGTAGCGCCCGTCGGCGAGCGGACCTGTGAGCGGGGGCTGCGCGACGAGCCGGATGACGCTGTCGCTGCTGAGGCGCACCACCTCGTCGAGCGCGACGAAGCCCGCGAACGGGCGCAAGAAGCCCTCACCCCCCAGGTCGAGGGTCGCGCGCACCTGGAAGCGATCGGGTCCGCGCGACGTGGGCGCCGGCAAGCCCGAGAGCTGCACGTCCAGCGGCTGGTCGAGCGGGATGTTCATGAGCAGCTCGACGTCACGCAGCTCCTGCTCGGGTCCGAGCAGCACGCCGCGCCGAATGCCCATGACGTACGGCGTGAACTGGTGCGTGTGGATGTCCTCGACGCCGGCCACGGCGAACACGGCGAGCGCCGACGCCCGCGAGGCGATGCGGAACGGGTTGCCGCGCGCGCCGAGCATGTCCTCCGTGATGCGGTCGTTGGTGTCCGCGGCACCCCCCGGCGACGAGTTGCGGCAGGTGCTGCACGCCGTGGTGGTCTGCACGTATGCCACCCGGATCTCGTTGGCGCCCGGGGTCGGCAGACTGCCCCACCCGTTGGGCGCGTTCTCGTTCGGTCCCGGAAAGCGCAGCTCGCCCGCGATGAACGCGCCGTTGCGCGCCACCCCGACCCGCGGAAACCCAGTCTGCATGTCGCCCAGGTCGATCTCCACACAGCCAACGTCCAACCACGGGTCGAGGAAGACCGTCACGCTGGCGGCGTCGAAGTCCACGATGGTCGTCTTCTCGTGGCAGTAGGCCGCGACGGTGAGGGTGGTGGGGCCCGTGAGGCCGTCGGCGGCGAGCGTCACCTGCCCCGTGACCCCCGTGCGTCCGCTGACGCTCGCGGGGAGGCCGTCGCCCAACATGACGAAGGCGTCGGGCAGCACGCCCCCCGTGAAGCGACTGATCACCGTCACGTTCACGCTGCCCTGGATGGAGCCTCCCCCGAGCCCCCCCTCGACCGGATCGGAGGCCTCGAAGTAGGTGAAGCCGTCTGCCAGCGCGATGGCCTCGCCCCCCTCGGGCGTGTACGACACGTCGACCGTCCCGGCCGCGTGCTGGGGTGTGACGCACACCAGGCGGCTCGGGGATGGAACCTCCACCGATGCGCACGGCAGACCATCGATGCGGACCGTGTCCGCTAGGGAGAAGCTCGCCCCGAGGCCGGTGAACTCCACACGCGTTCCGCCCGTGACGCTCCCCCGCTGCGGCTCGATCGCGATGGCGTCGTAGACGAAGCCCCCCACCAGCGTGGACTCCTGCTCGCCGGCACGGACCCGGACGTCCACCGCGCCGGGCGCGGCCGCGGGCGTGAGGACCACGATGCGGTTGGCATCGACGTAGCGCACGTCGTTGGGTGGCAGCGCGACGCCCGCGAACGTGACCTGACTGGAGGGCAGGAACCCGGCGCCGCGGAGCGTCACGCTCTGGTCGCCAGAGAAGGGACCGTGCGCAGGCTCGACGCGCGCCAGCAGGACGCCCTGCGGTCCGATGTCGGGCAGGCCGCCTAGGTCTTGTGGCCCGCCGTCGCGCGGCGTCGGGTTGCCGAGCGGCGGTGGGTCCTCGAGGGTGGGACGGCAGCCAAGGGAACAGGCGACGAGCGCCATCACCATCAGCGCCCGCGAGGTGTGCCACGGCTGCGGCGAGCGCGACCGCGACCGCGTGGGCGCCACTGCCCGCGCGTCGAAGGAGTGCTCGCCATCGCGCCGCTGCGGTGGACATGCAGCGTAGGCGAACGGTGAGAGGCCACGCCGCTGGGGCTCCGCCGCGACGTGGACTATGGTGGAGGGGACGCGCATGCTCCCGCTCAGTGTGACGTGCCGGACTACGCACTTCAACGTCGGCCAGAGCTGGCCAAGCCCCTCCTCCAGACGTCGCGAACGTGACGCCGTCCGCGGCCCAGCCCCCCGTCTGGCGTCGCCTCGCAGCCCTTCCCACGCCCTCGACCACGCCCCCCGCTCACCCCACGTGCTCCGATGACGCTCACGCGACTCGTCCTCAGCGACCTCCACCTCGCCAACGGCCGCAAGCTGGGCGAGCCGAACCCCATGGAGGACTTCTTCCACGACGAGCGTTTCGCGGAGCTGCTCTCGCACTACGACCTCGAGCACGGCCAGACCGGCGGGGTGGAGCTCATCCTGAACGGGGACATCTTCGACCTGCTCAAGATCAAGATCGACGGCGTGTGGCCCCTCGAGATCACCGAGCACGTGGCTGTGGAGAAGCTGCGCCCGTGCCTCGAGGGTCACCCCCGCTTCGTCCACGCGTTGAAGACTTTCCTCGAGAACCCGGAGAATCGGCTGACGTATCTGCCCGGCAACCACGATCTCGAGATGTGGTTCCCAGGCGCGCAGGAGCTGTTCATGCGCTACGTGGCCCCTGGCGAGGCGGCCGAGCGCGTGCGCTTCATCACGCGCTCGGACACGTACTACCTCCCCGAGGGCATCCAAGTGCGGCACGGGCACCAGTTCGAGCGCATCCACCGCGTGGACTACGACCACATGACCCGCAAGCGTCGCGACGGGAGCGAGATCCTGTTTCTCCCGTGGGGCACGCTGTGGATCCTGGAGGTGCTCAATCCGCTGAAGGAGCTGCGCAGCCACATCGACCGCATCCAGCCGCTGTCGCGCTTCATCCTGGGGTCGCTGGTGTTCGACCCGCGCATCGCCCTCACGTTCTTCTGGCGCTCGACGGTGTATTTTCTCCGCCATCGCGTGTTCGCGCTGTCCGCCTGGACGGACCGTATCCGCAAGCTGCCGCGCATGGTGCGCGAAGATCTGCTCGAGCTCGGCGGAGGCTACCTCGCGCACTCGGAGCGCGCGCTGCGCAAGGTGCGCGGGGTGCACACGCTGATCGTCGGACACAGCCACAACCCGCGCTACAAGCAGTATCAAGATGGCAAGGTGCTCGTGAACACGGGGACGTGGGTGAAGATGATCAACCTCGACTTGAAGCACCTGGGTCAGGCGAGCGGCCTCACGTATGCCGTCATCGAGTACGAAGACAGCGGGAAGCCACGCACATCGCTGATGCGCTGGATCGGGCGACAGCTGCCCTGCGAACAGGTGCCCTACAGCGAGTAGACGGGCCGACCAGACCAACGGGAGTCCCCCGCGCCGAGGGTCACATGCGCGCAGGATGTGGGATTTCAACCGCGCCTCGGTTCACGTAGGCTTGGGTCCCATGCGGAGGTCCCCCCTATCCTGCGCGCTGACGACGGTCTTGATGGTCAGCATCGGCCCTGTTCCGATGGTCGCGAGGGCGCAGGCAGCTCCGCAGACCAGCGACGCACCGCCAGCATCGAACCCGAGCGCAGCGCCAAGTGATGACGAGCGCGTGGCGCGTGAGCTGTTCGAACAGGGCCGGGACGCGTACACGGAGGGCCGCTTCGAGGACGCGCGCGAGTTGTTCGAGCGTTCGTACGAGCGGAGCGGGCGCCCCGAGCTGCTGTACAACATCGCCCAGGCTGCCGAGCGCACGCGCGACGACGAGCACGCGCTCGAGACCTACCGCGCGTTCCTCGAAGCCCTGCCCGACGCCCCCGAGCGGGACTTCGTCGAGGCACGCATCGTGTTCTTGAGCGAGCGGCAGCGCGACCGCGCCGCCGCGGCGTCCGCGCAGCCCTCGCCGCGATTCGACCTCGGGCCCGCGCCGGTCGCGCTGCTGGCTGGAGGTGGCGCGATCGCGGTCGGCGGCGCCGCCCTGCTGGCCGTGGCGCTGCGGGGACGCAACCAGGTGGAAGGCGCCTCCGAGGGGAGCTCCTATGCCCGCGTCCGAAGGCGCGGCGAGCGCGCGAGGGGCCTCGGCTACGCGGGTCAGGTTGCGCTCGGGCTAGGCGTCGTAGCCGCCGTCACGGGGGCCGTGCTGTTCGCTCTCGACGGCGACGGGGATGGCGCAGTGACCGCCCCGGCATCCGCACGCGTCACCGTGGGGGTCGGGCTCGGACACGTCAGCGTGTCGGGGAGCTTCTGATGCGGCTTCGCTGCTTGGTCGCACGTCCATGCCGCAGCCTCGCGCTCGCGAAGCGAGGCACGGTCTGCGGACCGGGGCGCGACACGTGGCGCCACGGGCGCAGGGCGTGGACCTCCTGGACCGGGGTGCGCGGGCTCCTGCTCGCCGCGCTCCTCTCGACCGGCTGCGATCTCCGGCCCGACGTCCCGAACGGCATCTTCGCGTGCGAGCGCGACTCGGACTGCCCAGGTGGACAGACCTGCATGGGCGCTGGCGCATCTGCGCGCTGCTTCGCGCCCGGCACCGCGGGTGATCTCGGCCCCCCCCCGTGCGTCCCGGATGGCGCGCTCGACCGCCCCGACGGCGACTACACGGACTCCGACTGTGATGGCATCGACGGAACGCTGAGCGCATCGGTGTTCGTGAGCCCCTCGGGCGATGACCTCGCAGACGGAACGCGGGAGGCCCCTGTGCGGAGCGTGCAGCGGGGCATCGCGCTCGCCGTTGCGGACAGTGGTCGCGATGACGTACTCATCGCGACCGGGACGTACCTCGAGGCCGTCACGGTCGTAGCGGGGGTGAACCTGCACGGAAGCTATGGGCTCGACTGGGTTCGCCGCCCCGGCGCGACCACCACGCTCCGCGCGGACGGCCCCGTGTTGCGCGCAGACGACATCGACGCGCCGACCCGCATCACGGGCCTGCGCTTCGTCGCCAACGACGCCTCCCAGCCAGGCACCTCGTCGATCGCGGGGCGCGTAGCCGCCTCGAGCGGGCTGCGACTCGAGCAGGTCGTCTTCGAGGCTGGCGACGGGGCGGGGGGCGCTGCGCCTGCGCCCACACCCGCGCGTGACGCGGACGGCCAGGACGGGGATGACGGGGGGGACGGTGGGCTCGTGCACGTCGACTCGCCCCCGCCCCAGCCTGGCGCAGGGGGCGTGGCGACGTGCGGGTGTGTGGACGGTGGGCGTGGCGGCGCGCCAGCCCTGAGCGCGGGACCCCGCGCCGGCCTGCCTGGGAAGGCCGCCACGACCGACATGTGTATCGACGGCGCGATGGGCGGCGCCCTCAACGTCGAGGGCACGCGCGGCACCGACGGCGCGCGTGGTGCTGGGGGCGCGCTGGCCACGGAGGGGCTCTTCGACGGGGACGGCTACCACGCCTCCTCCGCAGACCCAGGGCAGGCGGGCGAGCGCGCAGGCGGCGGTGGCGGCGGCGGCGGGTCCACCGCGTTCCTCTGCGATGTGAACAACCAGGTGAACGCGTTCGGCGGCGCAGGCGGCGGCGGCGGAGCGGGCGGCTGCGGGGGCAGCGGAGGCGCGGGCGGCGCGGGCGGGGGCGCGTCCGTCGGGCTGCTGCTGACGGGCTCCGAGGTCACCCTGATCGACGTACGCATCACCTCGGGCAGCGGCGGCGCCGGTGGCGCTGGGCAGGCTGGACAGGACGGCGCCCTTGGTGGGAGCGGCGCACCGGGTGGGCTGGGAGGCACCTTCTGCGCGGCGACCCCCATGCAGAGCTACCCCCCGGGAGCCCGAGGGGGCGACGGCGGGACGGGCGGCGGCGGCGGCGGCGGCGCCGGTGGCGCGGGCGGGCCGAGCGTGGCGCTCCTGCTCCTGGACGGCTCGACGCAGGCCAGCGCCTCGAGCGGGGTCCAGCTCGTCGTTGGTAGCGGGGGCGTGGGCGGCGCGGGCGGCGCAGGGGGGACAGGCGGCAGCGGAACCGAAGGCGCGGGCGCGCATGGCTCCACGGGCAGCGCCGTGCTCGACCGTGTCATCCTGCCGTGAACGACGGGTGGGTTCCCGTGCGACCACGCCACCACCGCTGGCGTGGCGTAGTACGTTGCGCGGATGACGCGCTTCCTCCTGGGGTCGAGCCTGGCTTGCTTGCTGGCGTGCGCCGCGACCGTCGCGTCGCCCAGCACGGGACACGGCGACTGCATGCCGATGGGCCTGGTCGCGACGGTGCTGTCGGACACCACCTCGGTACCGCGTCAGGGCGCGCTCCTCGGGGCCCTCGTCGACGGTCCGCGCGAACACCACCGCGACGCGTTCCCGGCGCAACTGCACCTCCAGCGTGATGCGACCCGCATTGCCGTGCGCGTCGAAGCGCTCTCCCCTGGCCTGGTGCGCCTGACCCCGGATCGCACGCCCGAGCTCGGGGCGTGGCAGCTCGTCGGCCTCGATGAGGCTCACACCGTCACGTTCGTGGACTCGGCCGTGCCTGCGCCCCCTCCCACGCCGCGCATCCAGCATGCCGAGCTGCGGGTCAGGGAGAGCCGCGGGTTCGACAACGGGCGCTACGAGAGCAACGTGGCGGTGTTGAACACCCCCGTGCCCGACGGCGCGCTGGCGCTCATCAACTACGTCGATGGCGTGGCGTCGCCGCGTGCGTGGGGACGTGCCACGCGGGCCGCGCGCGAGGTGTCGTACTACACCGATCCAGTCCGCTGCGGGCGGAGGGTGCCCGGTCAGCGCGCGACCCCCGTCCGGACGGAAGCGGGGGTCTTCGCGTACGTCGATGGTTGGGGTCAGCTGAGCGCTCCGGCCCGCGCCAACCGGGGTCCGGTCGAGGCTCCCGCCAGCGCGCCCCCTTGAGCTCCCGGCAGCAACGCGATCCGCGGGCCGCCACACCTCGTCACGGCGCGGGGGCGTCCAGCACCGGCAAATCCGTCCCGCGGTAGAAGTTCTCCAGCTCGCGCACGCGCGCCTCCAGGCTCGCCCGACGCCGCTCCGACGCCGCGAGCTCATCCCGCGCCGCACCGAGCTGCTCTGCCTGCCGCGTGGCGTCGGCGACCCGGGCGCGCTCGCGCTGCAGCGCCTCGCTTGCCTCCGCAAGCTGAGCCTCCGTCGCCTCGGCCCGCCGCCGCTGCTCCGCCTGCGCACGCTCGAGCGTCGCGATGGCGTCGACCTGCTGACGCGCGCGAGCGCTCTGCACCCGCTCGCGCTCCGTGAGCAGCGTCAGCTCACCGTCCGCACGCGCCAACCGGGAAGCCAGCTGCTCACGCGTCATCCGGCTCGTCTGGTACTCCTCCTCGAGCCGCGCGACGTTGGCCTCCAGCTCGGCCCTCCGCGCCGCCGATTCGCTCAAGCTCTGAGAGATGCTGTGTGCGCGTGCGCGCGCGAGCTCGGCCTCCACGCCAGCCCGAGCCGCGGCCTCGCGCGAGACGTGCGCCTGCCGTCGCAGATCGGTGACGACCGCGAAGAACACGGCCAGCACGACGGCCCCAACGGGCACGACCCAGCGCACGGTGGACTGCAGCCGCGCGCGCCGCTCTGCCGGTCGGGTGAGCGCACACAGCTCGTCACGCAAGCGCTCTGCGGTGGGGCGTTCGTCAGGGCTCACCGCCAGCCAGCGTTCGAAGCACGGACGGAGGTCGGCCAGCGCCGCGGACGACGGTACCGGAGGCGGGTGAATCGCCCGGTGCCCGATGAACGCGTCCACCGCGCCTGCGGGGACTTGGTCCTGGGGCCTGGGATGGAGCGCGTGCAACAGCGTGAGCGCCAGGGAGAAGACGTCGGCTTTGGGGCCGACAGGCGGCGGATCGGGGACATGCGCGAAGCGCGCGGCGACCTCGGGCGCAAAGTACGCTGGCGTCCCCGCCAGCACCAACTCTGCGTCCTTGGCTGCGACTCCAAGGTCGAGCAGGACCGGGAGCACGCGCGGTCCGCTCGTTCGAGGCTCGCCAGCCCCATGGTCTCGGTCGAGCGTCGCCAGGAAGACGTTCTCGGGCTTGATGTCCTGGTGGCGGACACCGGCGCGGTGCATGCTGGCGAGCGCCTCCGCCAGCTGCTCGAAGATCTCGCGCGCTTCGACTCGTGAGAGCGGCCCGCGCACGAGACGCGTGGCGAGCGTCTCTCCCCGATAGAGGGGCATTACGAACCAGAGGTGCTCGTCGTGCCATCCGTGATCCTTGAGCTGGACCACGGAGGGATGGAAGACTGAAGCGATGTGCTGCAGCTCGCGGAGGGCTGCGCCGATGGAGCGCGCGTCTGCGCTGCGCGCACGCAGGATCTTCAGCGCGACGACATGCCCCGTGACCTCGCAGTCGCGAGCCTCGTAGACGTCGGCGAACGCACCCGCCCCGAGCAACGCGCGAACTTCGTAGCGCTGCGCGACGACGGATCCGATGGGTAACACGGGCTCACGTCGCACGCGACGCGGAGCGGGGGTCGTCGCGGGATCCAGCGCGAACGCCTCCAGCAAGGCGCCCTCCACGGTCCCGTCGAGGCTGGGCGGGGCTGTGCCGAGCAACGCGGTCGCCCGCGCCACGCCCCGCTCGATCTGGGCACGCACTGCGCTCGGCTCTCGCCCCACGACATGCGCGACGTCCACGTCAGACAGCCGCCGCGCAAAGCGCAGCTCCAGCACCTCGGCCTCCTCCGACGTGAACGCGGCGCGCAGCGCGGCGAGGTGAAGGCCGTCCGCCCCCTTCCACCAACACTCCGAACGCAACGGCAACGGCGACGCCGGACACGCGCTGAGCTGCTCCCGTAGCTTCCGATAGTGCATCGCGCGCACACTCGGACCGCCCGACGAGAGCTCTGGTGCGGCACACGCGTCAGACAGAGTGTCTACTT
Organism: Sandaracinaceae bacterium; assembly: GCA_020633055.1. Classification (NCBI taxonomy): domain Bacteria; kingdom Pseudomonadati; phylum Myxococcota; order Polyangiales; family Sandaracinaceae; species Sandaracinaceae bacterium. The sequence goes on from JACKEJ010000014.1 coordinate 89,924, forward strand.
GCCGACGTGCCTCGGCGGCTCCCACGCGAATGAGCGCATACTGGAAGAGTCCAACATAGGCGTGATCGAGGGCCCTCTCTGCCACCAGCCCCGCGACGGTGCCCGAGATGGCCTGGCTCGCAAGAAGAGACCGCGCGGCGATGTCGAGGGTGCTCCGACCGGCAGGTTCATCGAAGCGAACGTCACCTGAATCAAGGGACGACGACGCGCCACGTTGCGTAAAACTATGCATTGAGTGTACTCGTCGGGCAACTGGCATACAGGCGTTTGAGAGCTTGCACTAGACGCATTCAGCTGGAAACTATGACCTAGTTTCAGCGACGCACCCATGACGATCAAACGATTTTCACACCACGATCTTGGCCGGGGATTTATTTCATATTGGTTCAACTCGCGGACGGCGGCGCGCGCGCTGTGGATCGGCGCCGCCATCCTCCAGCTCACGGCGTGCGCCATCGCGCCAAGCGCCCCGAGCTGCCAGGACCCCTCCCGTGCGCAGAACCCGTCCGCGCCACACGACGCGAGAGCCACGGAGGTTGCCACTGCATTCACGGCACCCCCGGCGTACTTCGACGTGTTGGTGCGCGCTGCCCAAGCGCGCGCGGCCGCCCCTCACCGGCCACTCCCTAGCTTGAACGACGACGGCGCCCTGGCTCGGCTCAGCTACGACGAGCACCGCCAGATTCGCTTTCGCCCCGCGGCCAGCCTGTTTCGAGAGGGCGCGGGCGCGTTCGAAGCTCAGTTCTTCCACCTCGGGGGCACGTCTCGGACGCCCGTCACGTTGTTCCGCCTCGAGCGGGGCGAGCCCACGGTCATCCCCTACGACCGCTCCTTCTTCACACGCGGCGACGGTGAGCTCCCGGTCGAGCTCGCTGCCTCCGCCTATGCCGGGTTCAGGCTGCACGGCCCGATCAACGGAAGCGGCTATCGCGACGAGGTGATCGTCTTCCAAGGCGCCAGCTACTTCCGCTCCCTGGGCCCAGGGCAGGCCTACGGCCTATCGGCACGAGGCCTCGCCATCGACACCGGCACCCCCCGTCCGGAGGAATTCCCGGTGTTCGATGCGTTCTACCTGCTCCCCCCTCTGCCGGGCGAGCACACGGCCTGGGTGCTCGCGTCGCTCACTTCCCCCCGCGCCGAAGGCGCCTTCGCCTTTCATGTCACGCTCGGGGACGCCACCATCGTCGACGTCACCGCGCGCGTGTTCCCGCGCGGCGAGATCGAGGCGCTGGGCATCGCGCCCCTCACCAGCATGTTCCTCTTCGGCGAAGAGTCGCTCGGTCGTGGTGGTGACTTCCGCCCCGAGGTACACGACTCGGACGTCCTCGTGAGCGTGGGTCGCGGGGGCGAGCACTTGGCACGCCCCCTCCGCAACCCCGCGCAGACCAGCGTCTCGTCGTTGCGCCTCGACTCCCCGCGCGGTTTCGGGTTGCTCCAGCGAGACCGCGACTTCGACAACTACCAAGACCTCGAGGCCCACTACCACGCTCGCCCGTCCGCGTGGGTGGAGCCGCTCGACGACTGGGGACCCGGCGCGCTCCGGTTGCTCGAGATCGCGACCGAGCTGGAGACGGACGACAACATCGTCGCGATGTGGGTGCCGGACACGGTCCCGGACGACGGCCTCGCGCTCCGCTACCGAATGGCCTTCGGGGACGCCGTAGGCCCCACAGCCGCGTCCCACGTCGTGTCCACACGGGTCGAGCCTCGGGCGACAGGGCAGGTGCGCTTCCTCGTGGACTTCGTGGGTCCCGGGCTGGTCGACACGTCGAACGTGGAGCTCGTGCTCACCTCGGGCGCAGCCACCATCCTCGAAGCCCACGTCGAGCCGAACCCACACACTGGCGGGGTGCGCGCATCCTTCGTGCTGGAGGCGACACGACCCGCCGAGCTGCGTGCGTTCCTGCGCCGCGGTGACCACACAGTGAGCGAGACGTGGAGCTACCCATGGCGTCCGACCCCGTGAACCTCGCGCTGCTGACGGACAGCACGGCGCAGCTGACGGCGCACCTGACGGACCGGTCGCGGCGACTCGACGCGCGCGCCAGCGCGGAACACAGGGTCATCGAATACCTGTTGGCGCTCGGTCTGACCGACACCCGACGGCTGCTCGAGGTCACGCACGAGCTGCTCGCGACGGTCCCCACGCCGCTGGACGACACGGCGCTCGCCGAGGCCGCCGTGACGCAGGCTCAGGCGCGCGTCGCGGCCTTCTTGCACGACGTGTTCGACGGGCGGGAGGACGAGGTGCACCCGCTCTGGCTGCGCGCCTTCTTCTCGACCCACCCCGCGGAGTGCCTGGGCGACGTCTCGTCCGCGCGTGCGTGCGCGCTCTCGTTCGGTGACCCGTTCGCGGGCCTCCCCCCGGCGTCCAAACGCTTCGCGCAGCAGTCGCTCGAGCCGGCGGGGCTGCCCAGCTGGTTGGTGGGCGTGCTGCCGCCAGCGCTGATCGGAGGCGCCCTCACGGCGCTCCTCTCGCGCGCCCTCGCGGCAGGGGGCTGGAGCCTGGCCGAGACGGCGTTCATCGTATTGTTCGCGTTCCTGTCGACGCTCGGCGCAGCGGGCTTTTGGACGGCGCTCCGCGGCTTCGTCGCGCCACACCACGCCCAGCCCGAGGTCCCGCGGGATGCTCCTCTACCCCGGACCGCGCTGCTGATGCCCATCTATCACGAGAGCGCCGAGCACGTGTTCGCGGCGCTGCACGCCATGCGCGAAGCGCTCTCCCGCGAGCCGGCCGCCCGCGCATTCGAGGTCTTCGTGCTCAGCGACTCACGGATCGCGGAGTGCATCGCCGACGAGGAGCGCGCGTTCCGGCGGACGGCCGCGCTGGGGGAGCTACCCATCCCCATCTATTACCGACGCCGCGCGCTGAACGAACACCAGAAGGCCGGCAATCTGGCGGAGTTCTTCGAGCGCTTCGGGCACCGCTACGAATACGCCATCGTGCTGGACGCGGACAGCGTGATGCGCGCGGAAACGATGCTGTCGCTGGTCCGCCGCATGGAAGCGAACCCGCGCCTCGGGCTGTTGCAGGCGCCCCTTTCGCTCCACGCCGCGACGACCGTGTTCGCGCGCACCCACCAGTTCGCCGCGAGCGTCTATGGTGGCGTGTTCATGCGGGGGCTCGCGGCTTGGGCGGGGCGGCACGGGAACTACTACGGGCACAACGCCGCCGTGCGCGTCCGCGCTTTCATGGATTGCTGCGCTCTGCCCAAGCTGCGCGGTGAACGCCCGTTCGGCGGTACCATCCTGAGCCACGACTTCGTCGAGGCCGCGCTGCTCTGCCGAGCGGGTTGGGAGGTGCGCACCGCCACGGATCTCGAGGGGAGCTACGAGGAGCTCCCGCCCACCGTGCCCGAGTACGTCGCGCGAGACCGCAGGTGGTGTCAGGGCAACCTGCAGCACCTCCGCATCGCCTTGGCCGAGGGATTGCTCCCGATGAGCCGCATCCACATGTGGATCGGCGTGTCGGCCTACCTGGCTGGCCCGGTGTGGCTCGGCTTCGTGGGCTTGGGCGCGTGGTTGGCCTCCCAGGCACACGGCCCGCTGCTGCCTCACACGCTCGCGCTCGGCCTATCGGGGGCCGCGGCCACTCTCATCGTGGGGCCACGCCTCCTCGGGCTGCTGGACACGTGCCGGACGTCAGCGCGTCGGGCCGCCCACGGTGGCGCGGTGTTGGTGCTGCTCGGCGTCCTCGGCGAGCTGCTCACCTCCCTGGTGTTGGCTCCGGTGCTGATGTTGCACCACGCCCGCATCGTGACCAGCATCGTGCTCGGGAACGTGGTCACCTGGGGACCCCAGGCGCGACGCGGGGACGCGCCGCTCGCGGCCGTGCTGCGCGCCGAAGCCACCACCTCCGCGTGCGGGGTCGGGCTCGCGCTCGCTTGCGCATCGTTCGCGCCGGGCCTGCTCCCCTGGCTCGCGCCCGTGTACGTTCCGTGGGTGTTGGCCATCCCGGTGACCGCCATCGTGTCCAGCCCCGCTCTTGGCCGTGGTGTGCGCGCCCTGGGTCTATTCACCGTGCCCACCGAAGCTCGCCCGGACGACCTGCTACGGCGCGCCGACGCGCTGAGAGCGTTGACGGCTGCCGACGCCACCGCCCGCTTCCGAGACGTCGTGCTCGACCCGGTGCTCGTGGCCACCAAGCTCGCCGCCGCCCCCGCACCGCGCGCAGCGACCCCTCGGCTCGAGCACCTGGCCGAACTGTCGCTGCAGCGAGGTCCAGCTGCGCTCACGAAGCAAGAACAAGAGCTGCTGGTCAACGACCCGGCCAGCCTGAAGAGGCTGCACCGTGACGCGTGGCGGCGCTGGCCAGTGGAGTCGTGGGCACAGGGCCGCGACCGCCCGCAGCTGCCATCAGACCAGACCCCGCCGGCGCACGGCGCACCCGCCGTGACGGTGTGACCTGCGCGTCGAACCGCCTCGTGTACCCGCGCAACATCGAGGCCCTCGACCGCGTGGGCAAGCGCGGGCGAGCTGCGACCATCGGGGGCGGCCCCCCCCGGCCGCTACCCGCGCGTGCGCAGGCGCGGCACCACCTCGGGGTGCGTCAGGTCGGGCACCACCCACGTCGCCCCAGCCGCATAGAGCTCCGCGTCGCTGAAGCCACCCGTGAGCACCGCCAAGCACTCCGCGCCGATGCCGCGCGCCGCGAGCGCGTCCTTCGGAGTGTCGCCGATGATGACCACGCGACACCCCTCGAGTGGCTGCCCGAGCGCCGTTGCCCCCCGCGACGCCCCGGCGCGCACGAGCGCGACCCGCTCCGCGCCGTCGTCACCGTAGCCACCAAAGCGGAAGTAGTGCGAGAGCTCACCATGCCGCAGCTTGGTGTGGGCACCGGCCTCGCTGTTGCCCGTCCCGATCCCCATCGCGATGTGGCGCTCCGCGGCGAGCGAGGCCAGCACCTCGCGCACCCCCGGCAGCACCTGATACGACGGGGAGGCCGGAACCTCCCGAGCGAGGTGGCGCAGATAGGCCGCGGCGAGGAGCGTCACGCGGTCCGGGCTGACCGGCTCCCCGATGCTCTGTAGACCCCCCTCGAAGATGAGGGGATCGGTCATGCCGCGGAAGTCCATCGCGTCGAGCGCGTCGCCACGACCACACACCTCGGCGAACGCGGCTCGCATGCTGCGCCGTCCGGCCCCGCCCGTCTTGAGCAAGGTTCCGTCGATGTCGAACAACAGCACGGTGGGGCTGTCAGCGGACGGGCGTTCACTCATCGTCGTTCTCCAGCTCGCGCGGCCCATCCACGCCGGCGCAGGCGGCCACCAACCCGAGCTCGCGCAGCGCGGGCGCGATCCTACGCGCCTGGTCATCGTCGTCGAAGAGCACCCAGACCTCGTCCACGGGCTGCCCTGGCGCGAGCCGCCCTCGCCGGTCGATCTCGACGGCGCGCGCCAGGTCCGCGGGACGCAGTCCAGCCGCCCCGCCGACGTAGCGAAAGTAGGCGCGCGCCTCCTCGGGGTCATAGTCGGCCGCCTCCAAGGAGGGCCCATCGCGCGTGGGCTCGGCGGGGGGCAGGGCCCCCGTGAGCACGCCGTCCGAGACGCTGAACACGGTCGGAGTGACACGGGTGTCGAGCGACCGCGAGAACGCGTCCCGCGCCCACGCCTCGAGCTCCCGCGCGTCACGCGTCGCGCGCTCCTCGTCTCGCCCGCGCGCGCGCAGCACCAACACGCCCTGCGTCGGGATCGCCAACCAAGCGCGGTCGGTCGCGAGCCGCTCGTGCGCGTCCCTCAAGTGCTCGCGGGCCAACACCGCGGAGGAGGCGTACTCGTCCACGGTGACGAGCGCCTCCGGCCAGCCGTCCTCACGGCGCGCGCGCACCTCCCAAGCGAGTGAACGCCGCCTCAGCTGCGCGAGCGCCTCCCACTCCAGCGCTTCCCGCGAGCGACCTTCCTCCTCGAGCGCCGTCGGGGTCACCGTGAAACGGCGCTGGGCGCCCGTGTACGCGAAGGAGACCCACGGGGTGTGCGCCGCGTCGAAGTCGACCAACGGACGCACCACGGCGAGCGACTGCCCGCTCCAATCCAGCTCCTGCAACACGGGCAGCAGCACGCCAGGGGGCCGGCTCACCCGAACCACTCCGGCCGCATCTTGACGTACGAGTCCTCGGCGCTCCGACAGAGCGCCGCAAGCAGCGCCACGCGAGGCAGCTCGGTGGTCAGGAAATACTGCGCCGTGCAGCGCAGCCCCTCGTCACGCGCGGCGTGCTGAGTGGCGCCCGCAGCGGTGGAGCGCTGCGCGACGACGTACAGCGCGAGCCACTGCCACCCCACCACCAGGGTTCCGAGCAGGTCGAGGAAGTCCGCGCTGTGCGACAACATGCCTGCGGCATCGCCGCGCATGCCGCGCCCGAGCAGCTCCGGCACCAGCGCGCTCACGGTACCCGCCGCGTCGCGCAGCGCGGTCACCAGCGCGGCGGGCACGGCGTGCGCCTCCGCGTCGGCGAGCGTCTTCCGCACCTCCTCGGCCAGCGCCGTGAGGCCCGCGCCGCCTTTCGCGCCGAGCTTTCGACCCACCAGGTCCAAAGACTGGATGCCGGTGGTGCCCTCGTGGATGCTGTTCAGGCGCTGGTCGCGCAGGTAGCTCTCGGGCAGGTACTCGCTGGTGTAGCCGTAGCCGCCGAGCACCTGCACGGCGAGCGCGTTGGCCTCGAAGCCACGCTCTGCAGGGAACGTCTTCGCGATGGGCGTCAGCAGGTCCAGCAACACCTGCGCACGCTCGCGTTCCGCCTCGCTCACGCCGTGCTGCGCCACGTCCGCGTAGCGCGCCGTGGTCGCCAGCACGGCGAGGCTGCCCTCCACGAACGCCTTCTGACGGATCAGCATGCGCCGCACGTCCGCGTGCTCGATGATGGGCACGATGGGAGACGAGGGCAGCTGCCCGAGGCCGCGCCCCTGGGGGCGTGAGAGCGCATAGAGGCGTGCTTCGTGGTACGCGACGGAGGCCGTCGCCGCACCGTTCATGCCGACCATCAAGCGCGCCTCGTTCATCATCTGGAACATGTAGCGCAAGCCCTGGTTCTCCTCGCCCACGAGGTAGCCATGGCAGTCCCCATCGTCGCCGTACTCGAGCGCGGTGCTGGGCAGGCCGCGCCAACCGATCTTGTGGATGACCTGCGAGACGCGCACGTCGTTGGGCACCAGCTGCCCGTCCTGCCAACGCCGCTTGGGCACGGCGAAGAGCGAGATGCCCTTGCTGCCGGCCGGCGCGCCGTCGATGCGCGCCAGAGTCAGGTGCACCACGTTGTCGACCATCGTGTGGTCGGCGCCCGAAATGAAGATCTTGCTCCCGCGGATGAGGTGGTGACCGCGGTCGGTGGGCATGGCGCGCGTGGTGACGTCTCCCAGGCTGCTCCCGGCGTGCGGCTCGGTCAGCGCCATCGTGCCGTTCCAGTCCCCCGCGTACATGGGCTTCATGTACGCGTCCTTGAGCGCGTCGCTGCCGAAGGCCTCGATCAGGTGGGCTGCGCCGTGCGTGAGGCCCACGTAGCCGTAGGCGCTCAGGTTCGCGGCCATGAGATACGCCGTCGCCAGCGTCGCCACCACGTGGGGGAGCTGTTGCCCGCCAACCTCCTCGGGGCGCGTCGCGGTCAGCACGCCCAGCTCCACCATGCTGCGGAACAAGCGCGGCAGCGTTGGGTGGGTGATGACTTGGCCATCGCGCAACACCGGCGGCTCGAGGTCCATCGGCTTGTAGGTCGCGAACAGCTCCTCGCGGGCGAAGCGGCGCACGGCACCGAGGTACAGGTCGAAGGTTTCTCGGGAGTGGTCCGCGAACGCCGGGAGTGACGTCAGGCCCGCGGCGTCGAGGTGTTCGTAGAGCAGGAGATCGACGAACGCGTCATCGACGAGGGGGTTCGAGGCGGACGAAGCAGAGGCGGCCATGCGCGGCAAGGTCGCAGAAGCGCCCCCCTGTGCGCAACCTGCCGGGGTCGGCCCTCCCCGTCGCGCAGGGACCAGCGTGTTCGGAGAGCGCTCCCGATACGCGACGAGGGCCGCTATAGTCCAGGGATGCGATCCTCACGGACCCTCCGCCTGCCTCCTCTCCTGCTCGCGCTGGGCCTCGGCGCGGCCCCGGTCGTCATGGGCGCATCCGTCCCGGCGGCCGCCCAGGTGAGCCCCGCTCAAGCCCACTACCAGACGGCGCTCGCCCACAAGCGAGCCGGCCGCTGGAACGAAGCGCTGGCCGAGGTCGACGCCGCGCTCGCGATCGACCCGAACCTGGCCGCCGCGCACCTGACCCGTGGCTCCATCCTGCGACAGCTGAGCCGCTTGGACGAAGCCCTCGGAGCGTATCGGCGCGTCGCCGAGCTGCAGCCCCAGCACGCGGATGGGCACGCCATGGTGGGGGCCACGCTGGTGCGCCTGAGGCGCTTCGAGGAGGCGGTGGCGTCCCTTCAGCGCGCTGTGCAGCTGCGCCCCGACGACACCTCGAGCTGGGGCAACCTCGGCATCGCGTTGCGCCGCCTGAACCGCATCGACGACGCCGTGGCCGCGTACCAATCTGGCCTCTCCCACGCTCCGAACGACGCCAACCTGCTGAACAACCTGGGCGTGCTGCTGCGGAACGCAGGCCGGTACCAAGAGGCCGCGGATCTCTTCCGGCGCGCGCTGCTGACGGAGCCCAACGACCACGCGATGATCCTGAACCTGGCCGTGGCGCTGCGGTCCCTGGAGCGCTTCGAGGACGCCATCCCGCAGTACCGACGGGCGCTCGAGCTGCACCCGCAGTATGAAGACGCGATGTTCGACCTGGCCGCCTGCTACGACCAGCTGGGACGCAACGCCGAGGCCGCCACCTGGTACCGCCGCTACATCGAGGCCATCGGCAACCGCGAACCAGACAACGCCGCGCGCGCCACGACGGCCCTCGAGCGCGTCAGCCGCTGACGCCCGCCCCTCCGGTCGCCCCGCTCCCCGGTGAGTCCGTGCGTGGCCGCCGCAGGATGGCACCGCTCGCCCCCACCAGCCACACGTCGCGGTCGGTGCGCAGCATCCCGAAGAGCGCCACGTCGACGCCGAGGTCCAGCTCCGTCCAGCTCCCGTCGGTCGCGCGCACCACCGCAGCTCCGTCCTCGCCCGCCGCGAACACGCGCCCCTCGTCGTCCAGACCCACCGTGAACAGCGTCGCGGCTCCTTCGCTGGGCGCGCGCTCGACCGTGCAGCTGCCGTCCGTGATGCGCAGCACCGCGCCACCGACCCCCACCGCGAACGACTCGGTCTCACCTTGCAGCACACCGCGCAGCTGAAGCCCGCGCGCCTCGTCGCAGCGGACGGGCGTAACGGTGGTCTGCGTCAGGCGCACCACGGCGCCACGGTCCCCGACGGCGACGGCGCGCTCCGGTGTGCCGGAGATGGCCCACAGCGTCGGCTCCCCCTCGACCGTGGTGGTCGAGAGACCCTCGAGCGGCCCACGGACCACCGTTCCCCGCGCGCCCACGGCGGTGAGCCAACCCTCGCGGGCGACGATGGCGCGCAGCGGCTGCTCCGTGGGGCTCTGCACCTCGCGCACGGCGCTCCACGTGACGGCCAGCATCACTCCCTGGTCACCGACCGCCACGAGCGTGTCGTCACGGTAGGTCGCCAGCCCCGCCAGCGCGGCGTCCGTGCCGCTGACGCCAGCCGAGAACGCGTGCTCACCCTCACGTAGCAGCGTGCCCCACTCGCCCACCACCACCAGGCGTCCGGCCAGCACCGCAGCGGCGCGCAGCGTGCGCGACGTACCTTCCGTGAGCAGGATCAGGTGGTCGGTGGCCATCAGGGCGAGCCGGCCCGCGTCACCCACCACCCAGGTAGCCGCCCCCTCCGCGCCCGCGATGTCCCGGAACGGTTGGTCGGTCCCCGACGCGAGGCGTACCGACCGATCGCCAGCGAGCAAGAGCACGTTGCCGTCCGTGCCAGACGCCGCGGCACGCCCTTCGTCGCAGCTGACGCCCGTGAAGCCCTCGCGGCCTGTCCCGGGCACACGGCGCCAGCTGCCATCTTCGATGCGACGCATGACGTGGCCGTCGTCTCCGACCGCGTAGAGGTCACTGCGCGGGCACCCCCCCACCGCGCGCAGCGTGCTGCTGCCAGCCGGGCGCTCCGTGACCACGTGGTCGCCCTCGACCCGCAACACCAGGCCACCCTGCCCCACCGCGAACACCACCCCATCGCGCGCGTGGGCGCCGAAGAGGGTCTCGCTCACGCCGGTCGCCACGGACGTGAGGCGCTGCCCTACCACACGCAAGAACGTGCCGCGATCGCCGACCGCGACCACCTCCGTCGGCGACACCACCACCACGTCGCGCAGCGCGGCCTGCGTGTCGGTACGAACGACCTCGGGTGCCCCCGCGCCGAGGCGCTCCAACAAGCCACCCTCGCCTACCACCCACGCCGAGTCGGCCGTCGCCCACGCGATGCCGTGCAGGTCCGCGCGCGTACCGGTGTCCCAGCGCACCAGCCGCCCGCTGACGAAGCGCCCGGCTTGCCCACGGTTGCCGACCACGCCGACGAGCCCCGCTCCCCCCACGGCGACAGCCCGCCACGAGGGCATGGCGCGCGGCCGAGGGTGCTCGAAGCGCCAGCCCAGCGACGTGGGCGGAGGCGTGGTCAGAGGAGCGATGTCCGGCTCGTCGGGCGTGGGCAACGCGACCGTCGCGACGGGGTCGTCGAGCGTGTCCGGGCCCTTCAGGTACAGCAGCCCGCCTCCGACCACAGCGACCGCCACGAGCACGATCAGCGCGATCATCCACGGCCGTAGCCCGCCCCCGAGCGCGCGCTGCTCCTCGGCGTCGAGGTCGAGCCCCTCGTCGTGCGGCAGCGCGCTGGACGAGATGGCGGTGTTGGCCAGCGCGAGCGGACTGTGGACGCGCGACAGGGCAGATGGCGTCACGTCGCGTGTGGCCCCGCCGGGCGTGACCACTGGCGCCACGTCGTGCGTGACGAACGGCGCGAGAGCGGCGGCCACGTCCGCGCACGTCGCGGGGCGCTCGGCTGGGGTCTTGCTGAGCATCTTCGAGATCAGCGCGTCGAGCTGCACCGGCACGTCCATGCGGTACTTGCGCACGGGAGGCGGTGGCTCGGTGCAGATCTTGAGCACCAGCATGGGGTAGGAGTCGTCTTCGAAGGGGTGCTGGTCCGTGAGCAGGCGGAACAGGATGACGCCCAGTGAGTAGATGTCGGCGCGCGCGTCGATGCCGCGCTTCCCCTGCGCCTGCTCCGGCGACATGTAGAACGGCGTGCCCATGGCCGTCCCGGTCTTGGTCATCATCGAGGCGCCCTCGACGGGCGCTTGGAACTTACTGATGCCGAAGTCGAGCAGCTTGATGGGCTGCGCGCCCTCGCCCGCAGGCAGGAAGATGTTGTCGGGCTTCAGGTCGCGGTGGATGATGCCCTTCGCGTGGGCCGCGCCCAGCGCTGCGCAGACGTGAGTGACCAACTGACACGCGTCACTGACACGCAGCGCCCCGTCCCTCGCGAGCTTGTCCGCGAGGTCCTCGCCCTCGAGCAGCTCCATGGCCATCACGATGGATCCGTCGCTCAGGGCGCCGAAGTCGAACACCTCGACGATGCCTGGGTGGCCAATCTCCGTCGCAGCGCGGGCCTCGCGCCGAAAGCGCACCACCACGTCCGCGTCGGCCGCGAGGTGCGCGTGCAGGCACTTCACGGCCACTCGCCGCCCGGCCTCGAGGTCGTCGGCCGCGTAGACGGATCCAAACCCCCCTTCGCCCAACACGGACACGATGCGGTAGCGTTCGCCGAGCATGTCGCCCACGCTGCGCTGCAGAAGGGACGCGCTCATCGGTCAAGCCTGTCGTCGGAGGTCCACACACCCTGACGCTATCATGGGCGCGGGGTCGCGCAGGCGGCGGAACCACACTGCTGACCCCGGGCCACCACCGCGCCCACGCCGCTCGGTTCAGGGGATGTGGATCACCATTCCGAACAGACCGGCGATGGAGCCGCTCCCGAGCCCGGCGGTCGGGTCGTCGCCCAGATAGTGCGCGTACTCCACGCGCAGCTCGAGCGTGACCGCATCCGCCACTGCGACGCCGAGGTTGCCCGCCACGCTGACGGCGAAGGTGCGCGCCGCCTCGGGGCGTGGCTGACCGTCCAGCTGGTCGAGGGGCAGACGCAGACGCGCGAACGACGCGTCGAGCGACGGGCGTACGCGCATGAGCGGGATGCGGGGGCGCACGGACAGGAAGAGCCCCCCCCCTGGCTGCGCCGAGCGCAGCGGCAGCTCGTACCCCGTGAGTTGGACGAACCCGCCCATGTGTAGCGGCCCGGCCACTTGGACGCCGAACGCACCGCGGACGACGGGCCGGTAGCGCGCGTCCCCGTGGCGCTCCAGCCGCAGTACGCCCGTGTGTACCTCGATTGTGCCGAGGTCCGCGGCCGCGCGCTGCGGCGTCAGGGACAGGGCAACGACGAGGGCGCTCGCGAGGACGACCAGACGTCCGACGAACGAGGGGGCAGTGCGTGGGTTTCGGGCGCGAACGACGGGGCGCATGCGGACCGAGCGAAGCAGGCATCGTGCCAGCCTCGAACATGGCCAAAAACACGCCCTCGAGCGCGGGGCGTCGCGCGCCACTGACGACGAGCGTTCACACGCGTGAAGCGCAGGCCGTCATGCTCAGCCCGTGGCGAGCAGCCGATTCAGCCCAGGCACGCTGCGCCGTAGCAGGCTGACGCGCGGGTAGACTTGTTGGGCCGCGACCCAAGCGCCAATCTCGTGGAACGCTCGCTCGGCCTCGGGGATGAACATGCTGAAGCCGTGGAACGCATGGCACATGCCCTCCCACTCCTGGAGCGTCACGTGGACGCCCTGGCGCTGAGCGCGGCGCACCAGAGTGCGGATCTCCGACAGCAGCGTCTCGCCCCCGCCCGCGTGCACGAGCATCGGCGGGAGCCCCGACAAGTCGGCGTGCACGGGAGAAGCCTGGGGGTCACGTGGATCTGCCCCCTGCAGATAGTACGCCGCGAAGAGCTCGAGCAGGTCGCGCGAGAGGTAGTCGTACGGGTCGTTGAACTGCACGCTGTCGCCGCGGCACTCGAGGTCCACCCACGGCGAGAGCAGCAGCACCAGGCGCGGGAGCGGCTGCCCGGCCGCGCGCACGCGCTGCAGGGTGGCGAGCGCGAGGTTCCCGCCCGCGGAGTCACCGGAGAGGATGATGCGCGAGGGATCGATCCCCGTGTCGAGGAGTGCGAGGTACGCGGAGTAGCAGTCCTCGATGGGCAACGGAAAGGGGTGCTCCGGTGCCAAGCGATAGTCGATGCCGACCGCGCGAGCTCCGACAGCCCGGGCCAGCTCGGAGATGAGCATGCCGTGCACGTGCGTGGAGCACAGCGCGAAGCCCCCCCCATGGATGTGCATGATGATGGGCCCCTCCGCGTGGACGCCGCGCGGGGTGAACCAACGCGCGGGCACACCACCGAGGGAGCCGGCGCGCTGAGACACTCCCCAGGTCGGAGGCGCGAGGCGCGAGAGGTTCTCGAGCGCCAGCCGCGTCTGGATGGGCGAGCGGTGATCGGTGACAGTGCGCGCAGCGCGCTTCAGCGTGCGGACCAGGGCGGTCGTGCGGACGCCCCACGCGGGGTGTCGCTCGAACGGATCCCGAGCCTTGTTGGTGTGAGGCTGCGGAACGCGCTCCTTCGGGGGGGGAAAGGAACTCGTCACGTCCGAGAGAATAGCCGCAACCTGTGAATAGTAAAGCTCGCCCGCCTGCTAGGGGCACGCGCTCCGCAGGCGCGCCTCCGAGCGGGTACAGCGCGCACGCCCCTCGTCGCAGTGGGCCTCCGCGTCGTCGTCCCGCGCGGCGACCCCCGGCTGCGCGCACACGCGCTCGGCCAGGTAGCAGATGCGCTCGACCAGCTCGCGGGCCTCACTGCAGTCGACCGACGCCTGCGACAGCGCGACGTCGTAGCGGCTGGAGGCCTGCAGCAAGCGCTCGAACGCGTCCTCCTCGGTGCGGGTGGCTTCGGTGGGCGGCGCGCCCGGCCCCTCTCCCCCTTCGGACTGGAACCCGTCGTTCGTGGCGTCCCCGTCCCCAGCGACGGCGCTCTCCTCGAGCGATGTCGGCCTCTCGGCTCCGCTGGCAGGAGACGCCTCGGCCTCGGCCGCCTCGTGCGGCGGCGAGCTCGCGCCACAGCCCGCCAGCAGGGCGCACAGCAGGATCATGACGTAGACCAGCGCAGGGCGCGTCGCATCGAGCGAGGTCCGGGGATGGATGGAGGCTTGCATGGGACGGAGAGAGTGAGGCATGCAGTCCGGATGTCACGGCAGAAGCGCGACCAGCTCGATCTCGACTTTGGCTCCCTTGGGCAGCGCGGCGACCTGGACGGCGACGCGCGCGGGAGGCACGAGGCCGTCGAAGTAGGTCGCGTAGACGCTGTTGATGGTGGCGTATTCAGCGAGGTCCGTGCAGTAGACGGTGGCCTTCACGGCGCGCGAGAGGTCCGTGCCGGCGGCATGGAGGATGGCGACGATGTTGTCCATCACGCGTCGCGTGGCGGCAGCGATGTCATCGACGATCAGCTCGCCGGTGGTGGGGTCCATCGGGAGCTGGCCGGAGCAGAAGAGGAAGCCGTTGGCGGCGATGGCCTGCGAGTAGGGCCCGATGGCGGCGGGGGCCCCGGGCGTGCTGATGGCTTTGAGCGACATGGGAGCATGCTACACCAGCGTCCGATGAAGCTCGCGACCTGGAACATCAACTCGGTCAAGGCGCGCGGAGACCGCCTGGTCGCGTGGCTCACGGAGCACCGCCCCGACGTGCTGTGCCTGCAGGAGCTCAAGGGGCTCGAGGACACCTTCCCGAGCGTCGAGGTGGCGGCGCTGGGCTATCACATCGCGCTCAACGCACAGAAGACCTACAACGGGGTGGCGATCCTCTCGCTGGACCCGATGAGCGACGTGCGACTCGGCTTGGACGACCCGACCTTCGACGAGCAGGCGCGGGTCATCTCGGCGCGCATCCGCGGCGCGACGGTCATGTGTGCGTACTTCCCCAACGGCGGGGCTCTGGACTCGGACAAGTACCCCTACAAGCTCGCTTGGATGGCGCGCCTGCGCGAGGTGCTGGACGCGCGCTTCGACCCCGAGAAGGACGCGCTCGCCCTGTGTGGTGACTTCAACGTGGCGCCCTTCGACGACGACATGGCGCGGCCGGAGGAGTGGCACGGGGGGGTGTTGGCCAACCCCGACGTGCGCGCTGCGCTGCGGCACATCGCCGACTTCGGCTTCACGGACGTGGTGCGCGGGTTCCATCCAGATGGCGGTGTGTACTCGTGGTGGGACTACCGCGGGTTGGGCTTCGAGCGTGGCAACGGGCTGCGCATCGACCACGTGTACTGCACGCCTCGCTTGGCCACGGCCTGCGTCGGCGCCATCGTGGACAGGGTCGAGCGCGCGGCGGACGAGACCAAGAGCGGCCCCTCGGATCACGCACCCGTGATGGTGGAATTCGACGCGTGAGCGTGGCCCGATGAGCCCCGACGACTTCGTGATGCCGTCCTTCGCGCTGCTGCTGGCGCCCCTCGTCCCGCAGGCTCTGGGTCGCGGTGCGAGTGCGGCGTTCGAGGGCCACCCCGCCGTGTCGAACGTCCGCGCCGCCGCCCTCTGGCCGTGTCTGACCTGGGTAGCGTTGATCTCGTTCTGGGCCGTGCGATGGATCGGGCCCGGGCTCGTCGAGACGCCGAGCGCGCCTCCATCGCTGGGCTTCGGGGCGCTTGTGGGCCTCTTGGCTGGAGCCTCGGCCTATCGCGCGACGGCCGCGCTCCCAACGCGACGTGTCAGCGGGCCGCCGATCGGCGCCGCCAGCGGAGCCATCGTCGCGGCGCTGATGCTCGTCGCGAGCGTGCTTCTACACCAGCGCACGGACCTGCGCCTCGAAGACGCGCTGAAGCCCGCGTTCGATGACGAGTCGGTCGCGGCACAGGTCGCGTCCATCGAACGGCGCGCGACGATCGACCCGTGGGACCCCGAGGTCTACCTGGCGCGCGCGAGCATCGCCATTCGCGGCAACCACCTCGCGCTCGCGCGGGAGGATCAAGCTCTGGCTCGCCGGACGGGCGCGGCCGCCGCGCCATTGCACGCTCTCGAGGCAGACACGCTGGCCGCAGAGGGGCGCTGCGACGAGGCGCGTGTGGCGTATGACGCATGGCAACGGGCACGCACGGCCGACGCGATGACCACACACTTCGGGCACGAGCTCGAGGTGCTCGTCGAACCCGAGGAGGACCTGAGCGCGCCAGCCAAATACTTCTCCGACTGCGACCACGGGCACTACTACTACGTGGGGGAGTAGGCCGACGGTGTGCTACGGCGCCGCTCTCCCACCACGGGACGCAGCGGGCGACGCGCGCCGTGCGCGCGACCTCAGCGGTCCTGGAAAGCAGCCTTGCGCTTGTCGAGGAAGGCGGTCATCCCCTCGCGCTGCTCGGGGGACTCGAAGGCGCGACCGAACGCGTCCACTTCGAGCGCGTTGCCATCCGCCAAGGGGCGCCCCTCGCCGCGGTGCATGACCTCTTTGCAGAGCGCCACGGCGCGCGGCCCCTGCGTGGCGATGGTGGCCGCCGTCTTGCGCGCCTCGTCCAGCAGCGCCTCGGGCGCGAACACGGCGTTGGCGAGGCCGATGCGGAGGGCCTCGGCCGCGTCGATGACCTTGCCCGTGTAGAGCAGCTCGCGCGCCATGCCGTCGCCCACACGACGGCTGAGCCGCTGTGTGCCGCCGAAACCGGGGGTCACGCCCAAGCCCACCTCGGGTTGCCCGAACTTGGCCCGCTCGGACGCATAGATGAAGTCGCACGCCAGCGCGAGCTCGCAGCCTCCGCCCAGCGCGAAGCCGTTGACGGCAGCGATCACGGGGCACGGCAGCTGCTCGAGCGAGGTGAAGACCTGATGCCCGAACGACGAGAACGAGCGCGCTGCGATGGGGTTCATGTCGCGCATGCCCGCGATGTCCGCGCCCGCGACGAAGGCCTTGCCCTCGCCCGTGAGGATGACGGCGCGTGTCGCGGCGCGCCCTCGGATCTCGGTGACGGCCTCCTTCAGGTCGGCGAGCACCTCTTGGCTGAGCGCGTTGAGCTTGTCGGGGCGGTTGATGGTGACGAGGCTGAGGGGCCCCTCGTGGTTCAGCTGGACAAAGGCGTCTGCGCGCATGAGCGGGCCCTTCGGGCGACCGGGTCTGGATCCACGCTGCGTGGTCGCGAACCGCAGCGGGCCGAAGGATAACGCATGAGCGCCGAGCGCGCGCGCCTGCTCTCCGTCGAGAGGGCTCCCCTCGCCCATGGCGGACGCGCCTCGTGTCTGTAGGGCGCGACCGCGTCCTTCAGACGCGCCACGCTCTCCGTCACACGCGCCGGGGCGCTTCGAAACGAGCCCAGCGCGCGTCGTCCTCGCGGCGCAGGCGCACGCGGCTGGCGTATGCGCCCGGCTCACCGACCAGGGCCTCCTCCAGCTCCGCCAGCGTCAAGTACAGCGCATCGCTCGGCACCTCGAGCACGGCGCGGTCCACCAGGCGCTGCCCAGCTTGCAGAGCCGCCGCGCGCAGGCGCAGCAGCGACGCGGCCAACTGCTCGGCGACCACGCCCTTCACCACCGCCACGCGCTCGGCGAGCCCACCCAGCGTGTTCACCAGCCCTTCCCGCGAGCGCCCCATGTCGCGACCGCGCGCCGTCGCCAGCAAGCGCCGCATGGCGTCCTTGCGCGCGCGCTCGGAGGCGCCCAGGTCGAGGTCGCGCAGGCGCAGCAGCTCGGCGCGGAAGGTGGCGTCGTCTTGGCCGAGCGCACCGGGCCGAACGTCGATACCCAGCGCGCGCAGGCCGATGACCGTGTCCCGCAGCCGGTCCCAGTCGCGTCCGAGCGCCGAGGCCAACGACGCGCGCTCGGGGACGTTGCCCAGCTCCGCCGTCAGGCGCGTGGCGAAGCGGTTCATCGCCGTCAGCGTGCGCTCGCGGGGCCGCGTGCGGCGCGGGGTGGCCAGCGCGCCATAGCACTCACGCGGCAGCGGCCCGAGCGTCATCTCGAGCGCCTCGAGGATGCTCAGACTGGTGACCCGGCCGCGGTCGAGCAGCAGCAGGCACTCCGCCGTGAGGCGCTGCCGCCGGCGCAGCGCGTCCAGCAGCCCCTCGTCGCTCACGTTCTCGAGGCTGATGGCGTCGACGGCGATGATGCGCGCGGGGTGCGCGCGCTCGTGGCGCTTGGCATCCGCCACGTAGAACGCCGCGACCTTGGCCGCGCGGGCCGCCTGGGCCGCCGCGCGAGGTACCGACGTGCGCGCGCCGCCGAGCGCCCCACCCGACTCGAGGCGTCGATAGGGGCGCGCGAAGACGCGCTTCACGGCGCGCTCGACGTGCGGGCCCGGCTCGCCGGTGCCCAGCGCGCGGTCGAGGGCGTCGACGGTGAGCGGCGACACGGCCCCTTCATCCGCGGCCATCAGGGCTACGCGGCGCCACGGCGAGTGCGGCGGCACTCGGAACGTCAGCGTGCGCACGCTGGTGATGACGTCGCGCCCCTGGTCGCGCCCCCACTCGAGACGCAGCGGGCGCCCCAGGGTGAGCTGTGCGCGGTCGGCCAGGTCGGCCAAGCGCTCGGCCTCGTCTCCGCTCAGCCCCTCGCCCTCGGCAGTGGTGCGCATGGAGCGGCGGTCGATGCGGAACGGCGCCGCGCCTGCCACGCGGCTGCTCACCAGCAGGCGGTCGGGCTCGCCTGCGTGGGCGTCGGCGGAGATCAGCTCGCCCGCGTCACGCGCGTCGAAGCCCAGCACGCGCACGTGCAGGCCCAGCAAGCTGCCGCCGAGCGCGGCGGAGAGCTCGGGCGAGCGCAGCGACTCGATCAGCGTCCCCACCACCTGCTGCAGGTCGCTGTCCGCGTCCATGTCCGCCGGCAGCACGGCGCCCCGGTCGAAGCGGCGCGCCGCGTGCTCGGTGGGGAACAGCGTCCGCAGGCGCGCGAAGGGGCGCTCGTCCATGGTGCGACGCAGGGCATCCAGCAAGCGCTGTTCGGGGTGGTCGCCGGCCAGCCGCACGATGCGACCGCCCGCGATGGGCAGCCCAGCGCGCAGCAGCTCGAACAGGCCGAGCGCCTCTTCGCCCAGCGCCTCCGCGTCGGACGCCGTCAGCGAGGCGAAGTCGCGCACACCCGAGGGGCCCTGCGGCTTGAGGACGGCGCTCACCCGGTCGCCTCCGAGCTCGCGCCAGCGTCGGCCGGAGCAATGGCACGCGCCAGGAGGGCTGCCGCCGCCGTGTACGCGTCCACCTCGCCGCTGCGAGCGCTGTCCAGCGCCTCGGCGAAGGCGTGCGCGTGCCGCAGGCTGGCCTCCTCGAAGAGCAGCTCGCGGGCCAGTGTCAGGAAGCGTCGCTCGCGTCGCTCGTTGGCCCTGCGCGCGGCTTCGCCCGACGCGTCGAGCGCGTCCGCGTGCGCCGCGCAAGCGCGCAGCAGGTCCTCCACGCCCTCGGCGCGCGAGGCGACGGTCTTGATGATGAGGGGCTCCCAGCCCCGCTCACTGAGGCCGCCAGTCTCCGGGCGCATGATGGCGGCCACCCCGCCGTGACCGTGACCCGTGTGCGCAGGGCGCGAGCCCGCGTGGGCCAGCACGCCGCCGAGCGCGATCATCTGCTGCAGGTCCGCGACCGCCGCGTCGGCCCCGTCGCGGTCCGACTTGTTGACCGCGAACACGTCCGCGATCTCGAGGATGCCCGCCTTGATGGCCTGGATGTCGTCGCCGAGCCCCGGGGTGACCACCACGACGGTGGTCTGCGCCAGCTGGGCGATCTCCAGCTCGTCCTGACCCACGCCCACGGTCTCGACCAGGATCAGGTCGAAGCCCGCAGCGTCCAGCACGGTGATGACGTCCGCCGCGGAGCGAGAGAGCCCGCCGAGGTGCCCACGTGTGGCGAGTGAGCGGATGAACACCCCCTCGTCCAGGAAGTGCCGCTGCATGCGGATGCGATCACCCAGGATGGCGCCGCCTGTGTAGGGGCTGGTGGGGTCCACCGCGACGACGCCGACGCGCTGCCCTGACTTGCGCGCACACGCCACCAGCTCGTTGACGAGGGTGCTCTTCCCGGCGCCGGGCGTCCCCGTGACGCCGATCACCCGCGCCCGGCCCGCGTAGGGGGCCAACGCCTGCAGCAGCTCGCGATGCTGCGGACCGCGTTCGTCGATGACCCTCATCGCTCTCGCGATGGCGCGCTCTCTTCCAGCCCGCACGCCTTCGACGACGTTCGCGAGCCGCTCGACGGGGGTCGGGGACATCGGAGCGGGGAGTGTACACCGGACCGTCGCGCGCGCACGCCCGCATCGCCCGTGGGCCGCGCACCGCACGCCCACATCGCTCGTGGGGCCCACACGAGGCGCGACGCCGTCGCGCTCGGGGCGCTCAGATGACGGGCGACTCCCAGTCGTCGGTGAACTGGCTTCCGTCGCGTGAGGTGTACGTGATGCGCTGATAGGAGAGCTGGATCTCGTAGACGGCCTCGCCGTTCTCCGACCACGCCGTCCGATACGAAGCGATGCTCGCGTTCATCAGGTCGATGGTGAAGACCGTCTCGCCCGTCGACGAGAACGTGACCAGCTGGACCGTCAGCGACTGGTTCGCGATGAGCGCCGCGACGAGCCCCGGCGTGCCGTTCGACACGGGCATGCGCACGACGATCGGCTTGTGCTGCCGCCGGCCCGTAGGCAGACCGCTCGCGGCGTCGCGAGGGCTCACGATCTCGTGGCGGACCACGTTGACGTCGTGCCAGCCCACGTAGCCGCTGCGCTGGGAGTCCCCTTGGATCGCGGTCCCGCCTGCGTCGAAGTACGCGACGCCCGCCGCCTGGGCGGACGCGCTGGCAGACGCGGTGAGCACGATGGCCGCAGCCAACGCTCCGAACAGGGTCTTCTGGATCATGGCGGTCTCCTCTGGCTTGCGCGACGTGCGCGCGGCATGGATCACAGGGCCCCCGTGAGGTCGGCCCCGGTGAAGTCGGCTCCCTGGAGCTCGGCACCGAAGAGCTCGGCCCAGTACAGGTTGGCGTCGCGGAACGACGCGGACATGACGTTGGCGCCCTCGAAGTTCGCGCCCTCGAGGTTCGCGCCGTCGAACCGGGCGCAGCGCAGGTCGGCGTCCGAAAAATTCATCCCCGCGAGGTCCACGTCGCGCAGGTCGGCGCAGCGCAGGTCGAGCATCGCGGGCAGCACCATGTCGGGGAAGTCCGTGCCGTGAACGTCCACCACGACCGCGGGGCACGTGAACGGGCACGTAGGACCAACCACGCCGCCGTCCGCGCCGCCCCCGTCGGTGCCGCCGCCGTCACCGACGACGCTCCCATCGCCGGGTACACCGCCATCTCCAACCGCGCCGTCTGGTGTCCCGCCGCCCGCGTCCAACGCGGCCATGTCGACCCCGCCGTCAGCGCCGCTGGACCCCGACGACCCGCACCCGAACGCGACGGTCGCGAGGGCGAACAGGAGCAGTGGTGCCGTCGGCCGGAGGACGCGCATGCAGGGCACGATACCAAAGGTCACCGTGATGTCCTACCCGTCATCCGCTCCCCATGGCCGGCGACTCGCCCTTCGGCCACGTCCCAAACACAGGCTCGCGCCAGGAGCACCGCCCGAACGACCAATTGAAAAACGCCGCTCTCGAGAGCGGCGTCTGGTGGGCGATGCTGGATTTGAACCAGCGGCTTCCTCCGTGTGAAGAAGGCACTCTACCCCTGAGTTAATCGCCCGATGGGGTCCCGCTCGATGACGATGTCTCGTCGTCGAACGGGCGCTGTGTATAGCCGCGCCCCGCAAGGGACGCAAGGGATTGTTGTGCCCTCCACTGCCTTCTCGCGCCCCGGCCCCGAACACCCGACCCCCGAGCCGATGACCGCCTCTAGGCACGTCCGGCGCGCGTAGCGTCCGGGCGCACCCACCCGTCGGATTCGGCACACCGAACCAGAGCGCACCGTCGCAACCATGAGAGCCCCCACGCGCCCCGCAGCATTCATCGCGCTCCATTGGTTCCACGCGAGCCCCACACACGCGCCCTCCAGCGTTCGTCGAGCCAGGCGCGCAAGACTCTCCCGTACGCCGCGCTCAACCGACCTCCTCGCGCCCAAAAGCGGATCCCGCGCGTCCCCACCGACTCAGCCGCGCCCCGCGAGCCCAGACGTCCGTGAGGGAGAGGGGAGCGCCGAACTCGGGTGTTGGGGGGGCCCCATTTCACGCGCCAAAGGCGCGTAGAAATGGGGGAGGCACCACAGGGAGCGCCAGCGCGACCGGGCCCGAGCTCGGCGCTCCCCTCTCCCGTTCCCGATCCCGCCACCGGCTCGCACGCGCACCCAGTCGACCCAGACGCGCGCGATCCGCGCGACTAAGCCTTGTCGGACCCGCCGTCCAGCTTCGCGCGCAGCAGGTCCGCAAACGTGCCGAGACCCTGCCGGCCCGCCTCCTTGCGGTAGTCCTGCACGGCCTTGCGCTCGTCGTCGAACTCACGGTGCTTGACCGAGCAGCGCAGCTGCCCGTCGCGGTCGGTGCCCGTGATCTTCACCTCGAGCTCCATGCCGGGCGCCAGCTTCTTGTACGCGGTGCCCTCCGTGCGCTCCGGCAGGTCGCGGTTGGACAGGTAGCCGCGGCCGCGCTTGCCGACCACGCCACGCACCTGCACGAACATGCCGTGGTGCTCGACGCGCTCGATGACCACCTTCACGTGGGCGCCGGTGCGCAGGCTGCGCGCCAGGGACGGGTCGTAGTCGCCCGCCTCCATGGCCGCCTTGTCGGCCGGGCTGAGCCGCGACAAGCCGACGCGCCGCGCCTTCTTGTCCACCCGCTCGACGATGACGTCGATGAGCTCGTCGTCCTGCAGCACCTGGCTCGCGTGCTTGATGTCCTTGCCGCCCAGCTCGCTGATGTGCAGCAGGCCCTCGATGCCAGGACGCAGCTCCACGAAGGCGCCAAAGTCGGTGGTACGCACCACGCGGCCCTGCTGGAAGTGGCCCTCCTTGAGAATGTCCTTGGCGTCGTCCCAGGGGTCCGCCGCGCAGGCGCGGATGGACAGGCTGATCTTGCCGTAGCGGTCCTTCCGGCTGGCGGGCTGCACGCGCAACACCTGCACCTGCACCTCGTCACCGGGCGAGACCACGTCCGACATGCGCGCACCGCGCACCCAGCTCACCTCGGACTGGTGCACCAGGCCGTCCAGCCCGCCGCCCAGGTCCACGATGACGCCGAAGTCGCGCACGCTGAGCACCTTGCCGGGCAGGCGCTCGCCCACCTTCAGCTGCTTCATGCGCTCGCGAGCCGCCTTGCGCGCCTCACGCTCCAAGATGCCGCGGCGCGACACGATGATGCTGCGGCCGCCGCCCTTGAGCGGAGGCAGCGAGAAGTCGAGCTTCTGACCGACGTAGGACTCGGGGTCCTCGATCTCCGTGAGCGACATCGCCCGCGCGGGACAGAAGGCGCGCACGCCATCCACCAGCACGTCGAAGCCGCCACGGTTGAACCCGTACACCATGCCACGGACGCGCTGCTTGGCGTCACGCGCCGCCGCGATGCGCGCCTTGGTCGCCGCGCGATCGATGATGCGGTTCACCAGGACGATGTGGCCGCTCTCGGACACGGAGCTGATGCGGCCGCGCACGATGCCACCCATCATGGGCAGGTCCACTGGCGGCCCTGCAGCCTCCATGGCCTCGAGGAAGCCCACCGAGGTGGTGCCCTCATCGTCCGAGTCGTCCGAGTCGTCCGAGTCGTCGTGATGATCGTCGTCGTGGTGCTCTTGCGAGGGGTCGTGATCGTCGTCGTTGTCGTCGTCGCTCGACGTCGCGGGTGCGGCCGCGGCCTGCGCGACGTCGGTCGCGGCGGCTTCCACGTTGGCTTCCTCGGTCGTGGCTTCCGCGCCGCTGGCCTCGCCGCCCTCGACAGCGCTGGCGCCCTCGCCTTCCGTAGCCGCAGGCGCCTCGGGCTCGGGCAGCGCCGGCACTTCGCGCGGCTCGTACACGTCCACCACCGCTAGCGCCTTGCCGAACAGATCCACGTAGATGGTGGTGTCGGTCAGCTTGGATACGCGGCCCGCGACGACCTCGCCCGCGGCGAACGCGTGCGCCTTGCCGCTGCGGCCCTCGAAGTAACGCAGGAACGGCACGTGCGCCGCCTGCTTCACCGGGTCCGGCTCGGCCTTCTTCTTCTTGCGGCGACGACGCTTGCGCTTCCCGCCTCCCTCGGTGCCCTCGCCCGCGCCGGCCTCGGCCTGCTCGTCGCCCTCACCATCGCCGTCACCCTCGTCACCGCCGTCGCCTTCTTCGCCCGCAGCATCGCCCTCGTCGGACGAAGCCGCGTCGGCGGCTGCCGTGTCGTCTGCGACCGGCGCAGGTGCCTCGGCTGCGGTGGTCTCCTGCGTGGGTGCTGCGCTTTCGTCGACCTGGGCCGCGTCGTTGTCGGTGGTCGGGGCGGAGTCGTTGGAGTTGGAGTCGCTCATGTGTCGGAACCTCTCGACGGTCCGCGCGCTGCGGTACCGGGTGGTCTCGGGTCGCACCGGAGCGTGAGCTCCGATAGTGGAAGCGGAGCCAGGGGCTCCTCTGAGGAACGAGGAGCGCTGAGCTCCGGGGGGCGCAAAGTGGGGCGGACTCTAGCTGGCCGTCCGACCCACTGCAATTGCAGGCTGACGTGCGCTTCGACGCCGCGTGTCGCCGAGTCGAAGCGCTCAACGCGAAACCCCCCGGCGGTTGCTGCTGCATCCTCCGGGGGGTGTCGCGCGTTGTAGGCACGGGCGGGATTGAACCGCCGACCCCTACCGTGTCAAGGTAGTGCTCTCCCACTGAGCTACGTGCCTGAGGGAGCGCGCTATCTAGCCCTGGTGCGTACGCGTGTCAAGCTCGGGTTGGGCATCTCACCTTGCCGTTTTGCGCCGCACGGACTCCCCTGGTAGGTGAGCACCGAGCGAATGACCGAGAAACGCGACGACACCCCGCTGAGGCCACTGCCCAGCGTCTCGACTCCGCTGTTGCGTGCGGACGTCGAGGCCGCCGAGCGCAAGCGGCGCATGCTGGTGCTCGTTGGCGCGGGGGCGCTCGTGGCCGGGGTCGCTGCGTTCATCCTGCTGCGACCGCCACCCGCGGACGAGCCCGCCGAGGCGCCCGAGGTGGTCCCCAACTACGTCGCTCCAGAGGGCTTGACCTGGAGCCCGGACGGCGTGCCGCCACCGCCCGAAGTGGTGGAGGTCCCCACCGAGCAGGCTCCGTCCACGGCGGTGGAGAGCGACGAGGCCCCCCTGCACGCCGCTGCCACCGTGCGCAGCGAGGCGCGCTTCGGCCGCGCCCGCGCCTTCCGCCAAGCCCTCGAGAACGCCGGGCTGGCCAACGAAGACTTCCTTGCCATCGAGGCCGCCGTGCGCGAGGTGCTGGACTTCCGGCGCTGCCGCTCGGACGACCGGCTGTACTTCGAGCGCGACGGCCAAGGACGCCTGGTGCGCTTCGAGTACCACCAGAGCCCCGAGGAGTTCGTGGTCGCGACGCGCGCGTCCGACGGCACCTGGTCGGGTCGCGTGCAGCAGCGCGAGATCGAGCGCCGGCGCATGGAGCTCGGCGGACAGGTCCGCACCACACTCGGCGAGGCCCTGACGCGCATCGGGCTCGCGTCGTCGCTGGTGGGCGTGTTCGTCGAGGTCTTCGACGGAAAGATGAACTTCTCGACGGGCGTGCGCGAGGGCGACACGCTGCGCGTGATCGTCGACGAGGAGCGCATCGACGGAGCGTTCCTACGCTACAGCACCCCGGTCGCCATCGAGTACGTCAGCGCGCGGGCGGGACGGCTGCGCGCCTTCTACTACGAACCCCGCGGCCAGCGCGCGGACTGGTACGACGAAGCCGGGCGTGGCTTCCGTGGAGGCTGGCTGCGGACGCCGCTGCAGTACGAGCGCATCTCGTCGCTGTTCGACCCGCAGCGCCTGCACCCCATCCTGCGGCGCATCGTCCCGCACAACGGCGTGGACTTCGCCGCAGCGACCGGCACCACCCTGTGGGCAGCAGCGGACGGTGAGATCACGTGGGCCGGCCCGAAGGGCCCCAACGGCAACCTCGTCTCCATCCGCCACGAGAACGGCTACGAGTCGCACTACGCCCACATGCACCGCATCCAGCGCGGCATCACCGTGGGCGCCCAGGTCACGCAGCGCCAGGTGATCGGCAGCGTCGGCACCACCGGCCGCTCCACGGGCCCGCACCTGCACTTCGGCCTCAAGCACCACGGCCGCTTCGTGGACCCCCTCCCCGTCCTCAACGGGCCCGGCCAGCTGCTGCCCCCAGGCCAGCTCGCAGGCTACCGCACCTGGGTCCGCGGCATCATCCGACGCCTCGAGCGCATCGACACGGGCGGAGACCCCGTCGTGCGCGAAGCCGTGCCCACGAGCGCCACCGCGAGCGACGAAGGCCTCGACTGACCCGCCGCAGGCGGGCGCAAAAAGCGCCCTCCGCGCCCAGCCGCGCCCCACGCGAGTTCCCGACGCGACCCCCGGACAACCCTCGCGCCCAGCTGCACCGCTCGCCCGGACAACCGGCGCGCTCCCCCCACCAGGCCCCGAGCGCACCCCACGAACAGTCGCGCTCAGCTGAGCCTTTCACGCCCCAACGCGGATCCCGCGAGTCCCACGGACCACTGTCGCGGTCGTCGAGCCGACCCGTCTCCCGCACGCGATCACGCCACCACCACCGCCACCACGCGCCCAAAGGACCCGCGAGCTCCGCCCGACGCGGGCGCTGGTGGACGACGCGCCTGTGCACGGGTAGCCTGCGCCCGCTCATGCAGTCGGCAAAACAGGAACAGGGCGTCGGCTACGCGCTCGTCGCGCTCTCGCTCTCGCTGCTCGTCGTGGGGCTCAGCTGGAGCGGCATCTGGGACCCGTGGGAGATCGACGTGGCCGAGGTCGCGCGCAGCTGGTCGGAAGGGACTGGCGCGCACGTGGACGGGTCTCCCCTCGGACCGTGGCTGACGAGCCTCGCCTTCGAGTCGCTCGGCGTGCGCGAGTGGAGCGGACGCCTGCCCCTCGCGCTGGCTGGTCTCATGACCCTGGGGCTGGTGTTCCTGCTGGGGCGCCTCGCAGGGGGGCGCGGCGTCGGCGTACTGGCCGTCGTGGTGTGCGCGACCTCGCCGCTCTTCTTGCTCAACAGCCGCATGATGCTCGGGGCCTCTCCGCACTTCGCGCTGCAGACGCTGGTGGCGCTGGCCTGCGCGTACGCCGTCTTTGCAGAGCATCGCACCGAGACGTCCCGTTGGGTGGCGACCGGCGCCGCGATGGTCGCCGTGGGGCTGGCGACGTGGGGCAGCGGCGCGCTGCTCGGCCCGCTGCCCCCGCTGCTCGGCGTCTGCGCGGCGACCCTGCTGGACCCCACGACACGCAAGCGGGTAACCGACGTCGTGCCCTTCTGGGTCGTGGCCGCGGGCATGAGCGCGCTCGTGTGGCAGGCCATCCGAGCCGACGCACCCGAGTACAGCGTCTGGTTGGGCGGTGGCGCGCGCGGCGGCGAGCCCCCCACCTTCGAGCGCGAGGTCGAGCGTCTGTTCCACAACTTCGCGCCGTGGTCGGCGCTGGTCATCCCCGCGCTCGGTGTTTTGCTCGCGCGCATGAGCGCCGCGGGGGACGACGACGTGGAGGAGAGCCGAGGCCCGGACGAAGAGGCGGTCGCGTTGGCGGCAGCTACGGATAACGAAGCCGGCGCCATCGAGCCTGCCAAGGACGACGTCGCCGAGGTCGCGTCGACGACGGCGGGAACCACGGGTCTGCTGGGGCCGTCGAGCACCGTGGTCACGCCGGGCTTCACGGTGTTCCTGATCATCTGGCTCGCCACTAGCTACGCGGTCACGACGCTCTTCGCCTCCCGCTACGGCAGCGCGCCCCTCTACGCCGTCGCGGCCGTGTCGGTCGCCGTGGCCATCACGCTCGCCGACCTGCATCGCTCGGGGCGCTCAGAGTGGCTCCTCGCGGCGCTGGCCGTGTTGTTCACGGCCCTCGTCATCCGCGACTACGCGATGTTCCCGGGCTCCCCCGTGACGGGCGTGCCTGGGACGCGCCCCAGCGTCCCCGAGGAGGGCTTCGACGCTCGCGTCCCGTGGGGTGTCGTGTGCGCCGTGTTCGCGTTGGGCGCGGCGCTGACGTTCCTCGGCGGACGCCCTTGGCCCGAGCCCTCGATCGCGAACATTCGCGCGTTCGCCCGCCGCCAGTGGCAGACCGGGGCTGCCGCGAAGACGTGGTGGTCCCTCCTGGCGTTGCTCGGGGTCGGCATCGTGGTCTTCGGCGTGTTGGTGTTCGTCGTCCCCGACCGCCTGAACTCGCTCGCGGTGCGTATCGGCCGCTATCTCTTGCTGCTCCCCCCCGTGCTCGCCGCACTGTTGTACGTGGTGCCGCGCGCGTTCAACGTCTTCGCGCGCCGACCCGCGCTGCGCCTGCTGCCCACCGTGTTCGCGGGCCTGTGCTTCGGCGCCTACTTTGCGTTCGGCTACATCCCCGAGCTCAGCCGGCACCTCTCCCCGCGCGACGTGTTCGAGACGTACAACGCGCTGCGTGGTCCCGACGACGTCCTGGGCGAGTACCAAGTGGGCGGTCGCGCGGGCTCGTACTACACGGACGGCGAAGTGGAGCCCATTCGGGACGTGCCGGGCATCGTGCGCTTCCTGACGGGCTCAGACACCGCGCGCACGTGGGCCGTGTTCCCGAGCGCCCAGCTGGTGGACGTCGACCTCCAGTTCCGTCGCGAGCGGGGCGAGCACCTGTTCGTGGCCGACGCGCGCAACGCCCGCATCATCCTCGCCACCAACCGCCCCATCGAGGGGCGCGACAACCAGAACCTGCTGGCCACGTCGGTCGTGCGCGAGCTCCCGCGCGAGCCACAGCACGTGCTCAACGTCCGCTTCGGCCAGAAGATCGAGCTCATCGGCTACGACCTCGAGCTCCCAGGCGGGACCACCGTGGGGCCCTCACAGTCCTTCGCGGTCACCTGGTACTGGCGCGCGCTCACGTCGAACATCGGCGGGTACAAGATCTTCCTGCACATCGACGGACACGGCCAACGCCTGAACGGGGACCACGACCCCGTCAGCGAGCACTACCCCGTCAGCCGCTGGCAGGAGGGCGACATCGTCATCGACCGGCAGGAGCTGGACGTGGCCGCCAACTACCCTCCGGGGGGCTACACCATTTGGATCGGCTTCTTCGCGGGCAACCACCGCCTGGAGCTGCGAGATCTGGGCGTGTGCTCGGGCCGCGTGCGCGAGCGCTGCAAAGACAGCGCGAACCGCCTGAACGCGGGAACGCTCCACGTCCGTTAGCATGGGGTACATTGTCGGGACGCCCATGCCCGCTGCCACACCTGGAACGCCCGACTCTCCCGCGGCGTGGCTGACCCACCTACCCAGCGCGAGCCCCTCGCTGCTCGCCCAACGCTCGCTCATGCAGCGTGTGGACACCAAGTTCGCGTTCCATGCGCGGGAGCTCGAGAGCGTCCTCACTGGATTGGGGGGACACTATGCGGTGGTCCGCGTGGGTACGCAGCCGATGGACCGCTACGAGACCACGTACTTCGACACGGCCGAGCTCACGCTCTTCCATCAGCACCTTCGCGATCGAAGACCGCGCTTCAAGGTGCGCGTGCGCCACTACCTTGGACGCCAGCTCAGCTATCTCGAGGTCAAACGCAAGGACGCCTCCGCGACCACCCAGAAGTGGCGCCGTCCGCTCTCGTTCGGCGAGGCCGAGTTGTCGCCCGAGAGCGCCCGCTTCCTCGGCGAGGTGTGCCCCGTCCCAGCGCACGAGCTTCGTGCGACCGCCTGCACCAACTTCGACCGGATCATGCTGGTGGGCACGGACACCCTGGAGCGCGTGACGCTCGACCTGCACGTCGACTTGGTTGCAGGAACCCGCGCGCGCCGCCTCGCAGACGTCGTCATCGGCGAGGTGAAGCAGGACCGGCAGCGCTGGCAGACACCCGTCATGGCGTGCCTGCGCGCTCACCACATCCGTCCCCTGTCCATCAGCAAGTACTGCGCGGCCACCGCGCTGCTGATCGACGGCGCGCGCGTGCAACGCTACCGCCCGCGCCTGCGTGAACTCCACCGTGTCGTTTCGAGGAGCGAGAGCCGTGCTTGACCACCTGGGCTTCCAAAGCTGGATCGACGTTGGCGACTTCGCCAAGCTGCTGTCCCGACTGGTCGTCGACGTCGTGTTCACGATGATCGTCGTGCACGGCGTCTATCGCCGCATCTACGGGCGGAACGAGTTCCCGTTCACCTACTACGCCCTGAACGTCATCACCTTCACGATCTGCTTTCTGCTGCGCAAGGTGCCCACCGACCTCGGCTTCGCGCTGGGGCTGTTCGCCGTGTTCGGCATCCTGCGCTACCGCACCGAACAGGTGGGCATCCGGGACCTGACCTACCTGTTCGTCGTGATCGGCATCGCCATCATCAACGCGACCGCCAACAAGAAGGTCAGCGTCGCCGAGCTGGGCCTCGTGAACGTCGCCATCGTCGGCATGGTGGTGGTCCTCGAGTTCGCGCCCGCGGGCAAGCGCGAGTTCACACGCCGCGTGATCTACGACAACCTCGAGCTGCTGCGCGCCGCAGACAAGCAGGCGCTGCACGCGGACCTGTCGGCCCGGCTCGGCGTGCACGTCCGGCGCGTGGGGGTGGTCCACGCCGACCTCCTGCGCGACACCGCGGAGCTGACCGTCTACTACGTGGACGACCCCCCTGCTCCCCCACCGGCGGATCAGTAGAACTTCGCCTCGTAGCCGTAAGAGAGCCCGAGGATGTGCAGCGTCGGGTCGGTGTCGTCGGAGAGCGGCACCTCGATGCGGTAGTACACGTCGAGCCCGTGTCGGCTGGTCTTGAGCTCGACCCCTAGCGTCCCGCGCCAGGCCCGCGCCACGGCACCGTCTCCGTGCCCCACGTCGGTGAACACCTCAGTGGACACGTAGGGCGTCGCGATGCTGTCGTTGCGAATGCCCACCCCGAAGAGGCCTCGTAGCGTGTGGCGCGTGGGCTGCTCATCACGCAGCGTCGCCTGGTAGCGCACGCGCGTGACCCAGGCGAAGGCGCCCACCTTGTCGGCGAAGCGCGCGTCCGCGTGCACCCGGTGCCGCAAGTCGGGGTTGTTGTCGTTCACCCACGTGAGGCGGTAGCCCAGCGACAGGCGCAGCACGTCCGTGACCCTCACGCCCAGCGTCAGCTCGGGGAGCACACGGCCTACGTGCGACACGTTGTCGTCCAAGCGCAGGCCCTGCTCGATGTCCAGCTGCACGCGCTGATGAAACCGTAGGCGTAGCTGGGCGCTGAGCCAGAGCTGGACGTCCGAGTCCGCCCTCGCGCGGGAAAGCCCGGGCCCGACGGACCACCACGAGAGACCCAACGCCAGTCCAACCAAGCACAGGCTCCGCCGCATCCTGCCGAAGCTAGCACGCGCGCGGCGCCAGCCCACATGCCAGCGCGCAGCGCACAGCGTCAGGCGCTGGTGGACGAGTCGGCCTCCTCAGCCTGGTCGATGCGTGTCACCCGCGCTCGTGGCGAACCAGCTGGACGCGGGACGTGGTAGAAACGCTGACATGACGGTCCGTCACCTGCCTTCCTGTTCCGGGGGCCGCCCGTGAACTGCATCGTCGTCGGCGGCGGGCTCGCCGGGCTCGCGTCGGCCGTCTGGCTCATCGAAGCCGGACACGAGGTCACGCTGCTCGAGCAGCGCGGCGCGCTGGGCGGTCGCACAGTGGCCATCCCGCAACCCGAGGTGGACGACATCCCAGACAATGGACAGCACGTGTTCGCCAGTGGCTACGAGCACCTGATGCGCTACCTCGAGAGCATCGGCACGCGCCAGCACGTGTGCTTTCCAGGGCAGATGTCGTTTCGCATGCCGGGCGGCGAGGTGCAGGTGTCCTCCTCGCACGGGCTCGCCGCACTGCGGCCCATGCTGGGCGACCTACCGGGCGTGACGGGCCTCGATCGCGTCCGGACCGCCATGGCGCAAGCGCGGCTCTTCTCGCAGTGCCTCCGCAAGCCGGCGGACCTCGACGACATCACGGCGGACGCGTGGTTCGACCGCCTCGGGATGCCCGCGTCGGCGCGCAAGGCCCAATGGGACGGCATCGTCATCGGGCTGACGGGCGACAAGCCCGACATCACCTCCGCCCGCGTGCCCGCCGAGCTGCTGGCCACCGGCATCCGCCGCGCGATCGCGACGCGCACGCCCGTCTCCATCGGCTATCCCACGGTCGACCTGGACACCCTCTTCCTGCGCCCCGTGCATGCGTTCTTCGACCGTCATGGAGCCGTGGTGCGTACGAGCGCTCGGGTGCAGAGCGTGGACGTCGACGGCTTCCGGATGCGTGGCGTGACACTGAGCACTGGTGAGCGTCTTGCGGCGGACGCGGTCATCTGCGCCGTCCCCGTGTGGAAGGTACGGGGCTTGTTGGACCAGGTACCAGGGCACGAGGACATCTATCGCGCGTGCGACCACCTCACCCCCGTCCCCATCGTGAGCGTGAACCTCTACCTCGACCGCTCCATCGAGATGGCCGACTGGGGCGAGATCCTGTACGGGGGCGAGGGGGTGCTGGAGCAAGTCTGGGACCGCCAGCGCATGCACGGGCGCGACCCGTCGCGGACCTGGTTCTACTCGACCACGGTGTCGGCGGCGTACGAGCTCGTGAAGCGCAGCAACGAGGAGATCGTGGACACCCAGATGGACGTGCTGCGCCGCTACTACCCGGCGGCCCGGGACGCCCGCGTGGTGCACGGCCACGTGGTGCGCATGCCCCGCTCCACGTTCGCGCAGCGGCCGGGCACGGCGGGGGTGCGCCCCTCGCAGCGCACACAGGTACGCGGACTGGCGATCGCCGGGGATTGGACCCGCACGGACTGGAGCACCACGATGGAGGGGGCCTGCCAGAGCGCGGCGCGCGCGGTCGACGCCGTGCTCGCAGACGCCGGTTGAGCGCCCCCCGCGACCAGCACCCATCGACCATTGAAGGTCGGGCCCGCCTTGCTACACCGTGGACACCCATGGCCAGCTCGCCTCCCAAGACCCGCCGCCTCCGCCGTGTCCTCGTCGGGCTGCTCGCGACCGTCGCGGTCCTGCTCGCCGCGTTCGCGGTGCTCTTCACGCGGGCGCCGCTACCACTGGGGGCGCCGCGCGGCTTCGATCTCAACCTCGTCCGCACCATCGCGCGCGGCACCGACGAAGCCCTGCCCAGCACCGTCGGCCGCTGGGTGGTCGCCAAGGCGCACTACCCGCGCGGCGCCGTGGCCGCCGGGTGGGACTACGTGACGCCCATCACGATGGTGTTCCCGGCCTTCCAGATCGCATGGGCGGACCGCTACATCGTCGTCGACGCCCCACACGAACGCGCGACGCACGACGAGCGCTTCGGCGGTGAGGACTACGATCAGGCGGCGTACGACGGTGTATCCGAAGCCTTGCTTGGCGCCGCACAGATCGTCTTCACGCACGAGCACCTCGACCACGTGCGTGGGGTCTCACGCTCGCCGCACTTCGCCGAGCTGGCCCCGCGCCTGCACCTCACCCAGCAGCAGCGCGACCACATGCCGGACGACGCGGGCTTCGACGCGCAGCAGCTGGACACTGTCGAGGGTCGAGCGCTCACGGAGCCCACACGCCTGGCGCCTGGCGTGGTCCTCATCCCCGCCCCTGGTCACACCCCCGGCAGCCTCTACGTCTACGTGGCGCTCGCCAACGGACAGGAGGTGCTGCTCGTGGGCGACGCTGTCTGGTCTCACCACAACCTCAACCGCGCCGCCGGCCGTCCTCTGGCGCTCTCCCTGTGGCTCCACGAAGACCGCGCAGCCACGCTGGACCAGGCGCGCTCGCTCATCATGCTGCGGGAGGCCCAGCGCACGCTCGCGGTGGTCCCCGCACACGACGACCTCACCGTGCAGAGCTACGTGCGCGACGGCTTCCTGCACGACGGGTTCGTCGAGGTGAGCGCGACCCCCTGAGAGGGACACGCGCTCGGGCTGGCGCGCGCGCCCGGCACGGTGCACACATGGGTCATGGCGCGGCCGGTACGACTCACCAAGCCCCTCGAGCGGGTCATCCACGAAGGGCACCCGTGGATCTACCGCGACGCGCTCGAGCCGCACGACGCGCAGCCGGGTGACACGGTCACGGTGCACGACAAGCGCGGGCGCTTCGTGTGCCGCGGACACGCCGACAGCGGTCCCATCGCGGTGCGCGTGTGGACCACCGAGGACGAGTCGCTGGCGCGTCTGTACTCCGCGCGCTTCTCCCAGGCCTTCGCGCTCCGCGAGCGGATCCGCCCCCCGGACAGCGACGCGTACCGGCTGGTTCACGGCGAGGCCGACCGCATGCCTGGCTGCGTGATCGATCGCTATGCCGACGTGGCCGTGATGCGTCTGGACGGAGACGGCGCGACGGCGCTGCGCGAGCCCCTGGTGCTGGCGGCGGAGCCGCACCTGCGCGCGCTGGGCATCCACACCTTGTTGTGGCGCGTGGGTCGGAAGCAGCAGGTGGAGGTCAACGCGGCCTTCGGTCAGCTGCCTACCGAGCACGTCATCGTGCGCGAGCGTGGCACCAAGCTGGTGGCAGACCTGCAGCACGGTCAGAAGACGGGGCTGTTCCTCGACCTGCGCGAGAGCCGCCATCGGGTCCGGCAGCTGAGCCACGGGCTGCGCGTGTTGAACCTCTACGGGTACACGGGCGGGTTCTCGGTGGCCGCCAGCCTGGGCGGCGCCGCGCACGTCACCACCGTCGACATCGCGCCCGAGGCCGTGAAGCTCACCGCCGACACGTACGCGGCCAACGACCTCGGCGGCGCGGCGCACGAGGCCGTGACCAGTGACGTCCCCCCGTACCTCGACGGGCTTCCGAGCGACGCCACCTTCGACTTGGTGGTGTGCGATCCTCCCAGCTTCGCGCCCAGCGAGCGTGCCTTGCCGGCGGCCCTCGACAGCTACCGGGGCCTGCACGAGCGCTGCATGCGACGCGTGGTGCGCGGCGGCTTGTACCTGGCCGCGTCCTGCTCCAGCCACGTGGACCGCGCGGCTTTCGAGGAGACGCTGCGCGAGGGCGCACGCCGCGCTAGGCGTGTGGTGCAGGTCCTCGAGCGCTCCGACGCGCCCGCCGACCACCCGCGCCTGCTGGGCTTCCCCGAGTTCGACTACTTGAAGGTCAGCCTGTGTCGGGTGCTCTGAGCACACGCGTCGCACCAGCCCGATGACCCGCACCGTCCAGCGCCACTACCGAGACCCCCTCGACCTCGTGTGGACCGAAGTGGCCCGCCGCGTGGGCTTCCGCGTGGAGCGCTCCGATGGCTGCTTCGCCAGCGTGGACCCGGCGGGCGTGATGACGCTGGGCTCCCCCGAGACCCTCGACGCCGACGACTGCCTGGCGCAGATGATCTTCCACGAGCTCTGCCACTCGCTCGTGCAGGGGCGCGAGGGCCTCGCACAAGTCGACTGGGGCCTCGACAACGAGAGCCCGCGGGACGTCCCGCGCGAACACGCCACGCTGCGCCTACAAGCCCACCTGGCCTCGCAGTACGGGCTGCGTCAGGTGCTCGCTCCGACGACGGACTTCCGCGCCTTCTACGACGCACTGCCGAACGACCCGTGGACGGGAGACCCCACCGAGGTCGCGCTCGCGCGCGCCGCGCTCGCCCTGGTGGACGAGGCCCCCTGGGGACCGCACCTGCGCGACGGCTTGGTCGCGACGCGCGCAATTGCAGACGCCGTCGCGCCCTTCACGGACACGACGGCGCTCTTTCACCGCGAGTGACCTACCCGCTCCCGCTCAGGGGCGCGTCGTGTCCACACGCAAGCTGTAGCTGCCCTGGTTGTTGCGGCTGAAGCCGTCCACGACGATGAAGTACGTGCCCGCGTCGAGCGTGGTCTCGATCAACGACTGACGCTGACCGTCGAAGTCGTCGTTGCAGGCCACCTCCGTGCTGGCGTCCGGGCAGTCGCGGCGGATGTGCAGCGCTCCGTCGAAGTCGGTGGTGGTCATGTGCGCGCGCACGGTCATGCGGCGTGTCAGGCGCAGCTGGTACACGCGGTCCGGGCTGGCGGCGTTGCCGGCGCAGCTGGCCTGAAAATTGTCCTGCTCACCCACGGTCGTCCCGTTCACGGTGCGGCCCGGGACGATGCGCGTGGCCGCGCGGCACATGCGCTCCATGGCGACCAGATCCTCGAGCTGCACGTCGAAGTCCGCCTGGCCGAAGCTGCTCGGATCCATGCCGTCCACCACCAGGTGGTACGTGCCCGGGGCGAGGACCGTGTCCAGGCCAGGCCCGCCAGGAGCGATCGGCTGACACGCGACCTCGCCGGTCGCGACGGCGCACTGGCCGCCCCGCACGTAGACCACCCCGTTGAACTCGCTGTTGAGCGCGTTGACGCGCAGCCGTGAGCGGGCGGCCACGTTGAGCGCCATGACGATGTCCGGCGCGCCCTGGCCGCCGCAGGTCCCCGCCAGATCGTCGGCCGCCTGGAACGTGTCCACCGCGAGGTTGCCCGTCTGCGACGGAAGCGGAGCCGCGCAGGTGTCGCCGTTCGCCTGGCCGCCGGTCAGCGGCGCGAGGTCGGCCACCAGCTCGTAGCTCCCAGCCGCCTGCGACTGACCACCGCTGTAGCCGTCGGAGAACACGAAGTACTCACCCGGCTGCAGCACCCCCGTGACCATCGACGCCGCCGTGGTGCCGTGGTCGTCGTTGCAGAGCAGCTCGGTGGACGCGGCGTCGCAGGTGGAGCGCACGTAGATGGCGCCATCGTGCCCCGGCGAAGACTGACGCAGGCGCACGCGCGAAGGCTGCGCGACGCTGAGGCGGTAGACGTTGTCGGGCGAGTGCGCGCCGCCCGCGCACGTGGCCTGGAAGTAATCGGCGCTCCCGGTCGTGTCGCCGCGCACCGGCACGCCCGGGGTCATCGGCGGGGCGGCTGCGCACACCTGGGCGACGTCCTGCATGGCGCGCGCCTGGATGGAGAGCGAGTAGGCGCCCTGGCTGGGCGACCCGTAGCCGTCGACCGCCACGTAGTAGGTCCCTGGGTCCAGCGTCACGTGCAAGCGCGAGTGGCTCGTGTCGGGGCTGTCGTCGTTGCACGCCAGCTCGTTCGAGCCGCAGTCGGTCATCAGGTACAGCGCCCCGTCGAAGGCCGACTCGAGCGCGATGTCGATCATGGCGCGCTCCGTCACGACGAAGGAGTACACGTGCTCGGGGGAGTTGCCGCTCTGCACGCAACTGCCCTGCATCATCGTGGGGCCGCCCGTGGTGTCGCCACGCACGGTCTCACCGATTCCGATGGACTGCGGGTCGGCGCACCCGCCACCGGCAGACCCGCGCTGGCCGCCGCCTCCGCTGCCACCGCGCGCGACGGCTGGCGCACCAGACCACGAGGTGAGCAGGTAGCTGCCGTGACCCGCCACCATGGTGACCACGACCTGATAGGTCCCTGCGCGATCGGGGCAGGCCTGGGCTGCCGCCTGACGGTCGTGCGTCAGGTCGCGCCCGAGCTCGTCGCCCGCCTCCGAGAGGATCTGCACACCCATGTCACGTGTGCCCGAGCCGCCGAGCGCAACGAACGTGTAGCACTGGCCACCGCTCAGCTCGACCTCGAGTCGGACCTCCTCGCCAGCGTCGAGCGAGCCCTCGCTGATGGCGCCCGTCTGCGCCAGCCCCATGGCGGTCATGGCGTTGTGGACCGCGACGTAGCGCGGCTCGAGCCCGGCCCCACCCGCGTGGCAACCCAGCGCAAGACCAGCGGACGCCAGCAGGAGCCAGCCCGGGAAAGAGCGAATGGGGCGCCTGGCTCGCGTGCGTCGCGAGGCCGTGTGGAGGAGGGTTCGGAGGGAGTGATGGTGCATGGGGGTCTTACCGGCGAGGGGTACGGAAGCTTGGTTCGCTTGGGTGCCGAGGCTCGGTCCAGACACTCGAACGAGGGCACCACGGGATTGTACGCGAACGCTCCCGAATACTCCCACCTTCCGAGACGTGCAGCCGCTGGCGCGTGCGCTATAGCCCTGCATGGTGTCCGAGCCCGTCTGCGCCGTGTGCAAGAAGCCTGTCCCTCGCCCCGAACGGGGGAAGCTCGGAGACTTCCCCTTCTGCTCGGCACGCTGCAAGGCGGTGGACCTCAGCCGCTGGCTCGACGGCGACTACGCCATCCCAGACGACGGGTGGAGCGACGCGCTCGCGTTCGAGCCCGACGAGCAGTGAAGGCCGTCGCCGGTGTGGGCGACGCGCTGCTACGCTGACCCGATGCGATACCTGCACTGCATGCTGCGCGTGCGCGATCTGGACGCGGCGCTCCGATTCTTCGTCGATCAACTGGGACTCGTCGAGGCCCGCCGCAGAGAGCACGACGCTGGTCGATTCACGCTCGTGTTCCTGCGCACGCCCGCCGACGCGAGCGCCGGTGACGAAGCGCCCGAGATCGAGTTGACCTACAACTGGGACCAAGCAGAGCCCTACGAGACAGGGCGCTTCTTCGGGCACCTCGCGTTCGAGGTCGACGACATTTACGCGACCTGCACGCGGCTGATGGACGCGGGGGTGACCCTCAACCGCCCTCCTCGAGACGGTCGTATGGCGTTCATCAAGTCACCTGACGGGCACTCGGTGGAGCTGCTGCAGCGGGGCGCAGCGCTCCCCGCGCGCGCACCGTTCGATCAGCTACCGAACGAGGGGAGCTGGTAGCGCGGCGTCGGGTTCCCGACGACGTCAGCGCGGGCGGACGCACCAAGCGTCCAAAACAATGCGCCCGCCGTCCCGGGGAGACTACCGGGAGGCGGGCGCGGCCCGCTGGGGGGAGCACCGGTCTACATCGGCGTGTACACGCGCCGAGAGCGCGACGGTGGGTTCTGCCGCTGACTCGGCTGCCGCGTCGTGGTCGTCGTGCGGGTGGTGGTCCGGGTCTGACCCGACGGAGTCTGCACCGTACGGGTCGTGGTCACCTCACGCTGGCGGGGCTGCGGCTGCGGTTGCACCACCACCGTGCGCTGACGCGGCTGCGGCTGCGGCTGCGGTTGCACCACCACCGTGCGCTGACGCGGCTGCGGCTGCGGCTGCGGCTGCACCACCACCGTGCGCTGACGTGGCTGCGGCTGCGGCTGCGGTTGCACCACCACCGTGCGCTGACGCGGCTGCGGTTGCGGCTGCACCACCACCGTGCGCTGACGCGGCTGCGGCTGCGGCTGCACCACCACCGTGCGCTGACGCGGCTGCGGCTGCGGCTGCACCACCACCGTGCGGTGCTGTGGCTGTCGTACCGTCACGCGCGTTGGCCGCTGGTAGCCCTGGACGTACACATAGGTGCTCCCGCGCTGCTCCCAGCGCGGTTGGACGTAGGTGTAGCCGGGCTGGGGTTGCACCCAGTAGCCGTCCACCCAGACGTACTGCGCGCCGTTCCACTGCCAGTGGCCGTTCACCCACACCGCGCCGGAGCGGGGCGGGCGCTGCTGGACCACCACCTGACGCGGAGGCGGAGGCGCCGTGTAGACCGTGTAGGTCGGCGCGGGCTCAGCGTAGACCGTGCCGTCTTGCGTGACGTACGTCACGGTGGAGGCCGGCTGCGCGCTGGTGTAGACCGGTGCGGTCTGAGCCTGGACCACCGTGTACTGCTGTTGCGGTGGCGCCGACGAGTACGTCACCGTCGCCTGGGAGCGCGTGGTGCTGGCGTAGCAGCCGCCGAGCCCGAGCGACACCGCGACCACCCCGCCGGACAGCAGGGCATAGCCCACTTGGCCGAGGGTCGAGCGTCGCGGCCGAGGGTGAGGAGGGGTCTTGGGCGTGGGGTCGGTCATGGTGGGTGTCTCCAGTGGCGCAGTGTGAAGGCTGGTCGAGCAGCGCTGGGCATGGTGTGACCGTGGCTTCACAGGAATCATACTCACAGTACGGTTGAGGTGGGGGAGTGCAACATGTCTGCCAATCGAGTAGAGCGAGTGTCCATGAGTGGTTCGAACGATGCTCTCGGGGATACGGACGCCCAGACCCGTGAATTTCTTCTGCGCTTCGGTTTCGATGCCGAGCGCCTCGCGGAGCTGCGAGCGCGGCTGCACGCCAGCGCGGCTCGCGCGGACAACCACGTGGTCGGCGAGCTCGAGCCCGTGGACGCCGAGGCGCTGCGGGCCCTGCCGAACCCAGGCAGCGAAGAACACCGCGAGCTGACCGAGGCTGGCGAAGCTGCGATCCGCGCAGGGCGGGTGGGCGTGCTGATGCTCGCCGGGGGAATGGCGACCCGCTTCGGCGCAGTCGTGAAGGCGCTGGCCGAGGCGTATGACGGGAAGTCGTTCCTGGACCTCAAGCTGGAAGACGCCGCCCGAGTTGCGTCTCGGCTCGACGCGCGCGTCCCCGTTCTCATCATGAGCAGCTTCGCGACCGACGAGGCGCTGCGCGCGGCGCTGGGGGACACGAACGTGGCGCTCCCGATCGAAGTGTTCGCGCAAGAGGTCTCGCTGCGCCTCACCCCGGACGGCGCCCTCCACCGCGACGCGGGGGGCGCCCTGTCCCCCTACGCGACGGGGCACGGCGACCTGACCTTCGCGCTGCGCCGTAGCGGCGCGCTGCGGCGCTTCGTCGACGCCGGCGGCGAGCTGCTGCTGATGAGCAACGTGGACAACCTCGTGGCCACCCTCGACCCGGCCGTGATCGGGGCACACCTCGTGGGCGGGAAGGTGGTGACCGCCGAGGTGGCGCCCAAGGTGCCGGGCGATCAGGGGGGCATTCCGCTTTCGGTGGACGGGGTGCCACAGGTGGTCGAGGGGTTCCGCCTGCCCCCCGGCTTCGACCAGGACAGCGTGCCCGTCTTCAACACGAACACCATGGTGCTCGACGCGCGCGCCATCGATCGGGACTTCGAGCTCGACTGGTTCGTGGTGAACAAGAAGGTGGACGGCGCACCCGTCGTGCAATTCGAGAGGCTGGTGGGACAGGTCACGGCCCACCTGCCCACCCAGTTCCTACAGGTGCCGCGTGATGGGAGCCGCTGCCGCTTCGCGCCCATCAAGGTGCCCGAGGACCTCGAGCGTCAGCGCGAGCTGATCGCGGCGGTGCTCAGGGGCTGACCAGCCGGCCGTCCGAGAAGCGGTAGCGGCGAGTGGACTCCGCCCACGGCAGCAGCAGTGGCGCGATGCCGTCGTCGGCGAAGCCGCTGAAGGGCCAGGTGGTCTGATCCCAGCCGCGGGCCTCCCCGGCCGCAATGCTCAGCGTGGCGGCGCGCCCACGTGTGCGCAGCTGCACCTGGTTGACGATGCGCTCCGCGTCGCCGTGGTAGCGCGCCACCTCCACGCGCAAGATGGGCTGGATGGAGCTCCCGCTGAATTGCAGCACGGTCAGGATGTCGCGCTGGAACTCGCCCAGGTTCTGTCGGACGGTGAAGAGGATCTCGTGCTTCCCGTCCCCCGTGAGGTCGCCGGTCTGCACGGAGAGCAGCTCGGACTCCTGGCTGGCCGCCTCGAAGTAGAAGTAGCCGCGGCCGCTCTGGAAGCCCGGGCCATAGACGACGATGGCGCCGCCCAAGGCAAGGACCTGCTCGGCTTCGCGCCCCTCGGCGACGTCGGCTCGGGTGCGGAAGCGGGGGGAGACGCTGGCGCCCACGTGGCGGTCCGCGCGGACGCGCGCGAGGATCTCGTCGTCCGACATGGTGCGCGGCGGGTCGGCCGCGGGGCGCGTCACCTGCGTGGACTGGGTCTGGGGCCTCTCGACGCCTGCAGTGGGCGGGACGTAGGCGTTGGGGTTGGGCTCGCTGGCCACCATCGCGAACCCGCTGCCGGTCCACTGATAGGTGCGCAAGCGCAGGGGCGCCCACGGCAGCAGGACGCTCTGCTCGTCGCTCGCGTCACCGCGGTAGGTGGCAGGGTCCAGGCGCTCGACACCGTCGCTGCGGACGTCGATGAACGCAGCGCCACGGCGCTGGCGGCGCAGCTCGACGCGGGCGCGGGCGATGCCCTGCCGGGTACGCTCGAAGACGGGGACGCTCAGCAGCTCGTCGATGCCCTCCCCGCGCGTCCCGAGCACCACCCAGTTGGCGCGGATGCCCGCGCGGTCGCGCTCACGCAGGCGCAGGATGATCTCGGCCTTCCCGTCGCCCGTGATGTCCTCGAGGCGCGCGCGCTGCACGTCCTCTGCGCCGCGGACCCCGAGCCGCTCGAAGTCGTAGCCGCGCCCGTCGCGATAGCCCTCGCCCACGACCACCAGCGCGCTGCCGACGATGAGCACCCGCTCCTCGCGCTCGTCCCCGGCCAGGTCGCCCCAGAACTCGAAGCGGACGGGGGCGTTGGCGAGCCCTTGGTCCCGACGAAAAGCGGCGACGGCGCTCGCCGGCCCGCTGCTGGCTTGGACCTCGGGGAGCTGGGCTGGATCGGTGACGTCACTGGGCACCGAGCTGACGGTGGCCTCGACCGTCGGGTT
Source organism: Sandaracinaceae bacterium (assembly GCA_020633055.1). Lineage (NCBI taxonomy): Bacteria > Pseudomonadati > Myxococcota > Polyangiales > Sandaracinaceae > Sandaracinaceae bacterium. The sequence goes on from JACKEJ010000014.1 coordinate 132,298, forward strand.
GGTCGCCACGTCCACGTCGACGAGACGCACGGCGGCGCGCATGGCGCTGGTGCGCGCGGGGTTGGGGACGAGCGCGAGCGGGAGGTAGGCCTCGAGCTCGTAGCCGCCGGGCACGGCCGCCTCGAGGATGCGCGCGCCGCGTGCGGGGCGCGGACGACCACCGGGCTCGGCCATGAGGGCCACGGCCGCCGAGGAGCCCTCCTCGCCCGCGTACAGCCAGAACTCCACGGCCTCGAGACCGCGCTCCCCCGGTGTGGCCAACGTGAGCACCAGCACGTCCTCGCGGTTGCCGGGGCGCCGCGTGCGGATCATTCGCTCGTCGCGCACCCGGGCGGCCACGTAGAGGCCCTCGGCGTCCTGCGCCATGGCGAACTCGAAGCTGGCGTCGTCGCCGCTGCCGAACGACTGCATGGCCACCGACGACCAGTCGCGAAGGGAGCCGTCCACACGGAACGTGTTGTGGCTGGCGCGCTGGGACTGGAGCGCGGTCTGTGCGCGGGCCGGGGCGGACGGGGACACGAGAGCGAGCGCGAGCAGCGCCGCGGCGGAACGGGAGAGAGCGCGGGGGTCCATGCGGGGCGGAGCGTAGCAGCCGGGCGGTTCGCTCGACTAGCGGGGCCCGACATGGGCAACACGAGCAGCGCACCTGGCGGGCGCGCCTCCCGTTGCTCGCAGCACCCACACGTCCTCAGCGCGCCTGGCGCTACGCGACCGGCAGCCGCCGGCGGCGGCCGTCGTCCCCGTGGTAGGCCAGCTGCCCGCACGCCGCCGCGATGTCGTCCCCGCGCGTCTTGCGCACGAACGCCGACAGGCCCCGCTCGAACAGCCGCGCGCGGAACGCCGCGACCCCGTCCTCTCGTGGGGCCGCCAGCGCGCTCTCCGCGATGGGGTTCATGGGGATCAGGTTCACCTTGGCCGGCACGCCGCGCAGCAGCTTCACGAGGGCGTCCGCGTCGCGCAGGTCGTCATTCACGCCGCGAATGAGCGTGTACTCGATGGTGATGCGACGGCGCTTCGGGAGCGGGTAGCGCTTGAGGCAGGCGACCAGGTCCGCGAGCGAGTGCTTGCGGTTGACCGGCATGATCGAGGAGCGCCGCTCGTCCGTGACGGCGTGCAAGCTGATGGCGAGCTGCACCTGCCCCTCGAAGTCCCGCGCGAGGCGGTCGATCTGTGGCACCAGCCCGCTGGTGGACAGCGTCACGCGGCGCTTGCCCAGCGCCAGGCCATCCGGGTGCGTCAGCAGCACGAGCGCGCGGGCGACGTTCTCGTAGTTGTGCAGGGGCTCGCCCATGCCCATGAGCACGATGTTGCGTAGGTGCTCGCGTTCCGTGGTCAGGCTGCGCCCCAGCAGCACCTGGCTCACGATCTCGGCGGCGCTCATGTGGCGCTTGAGCCCCATGACGCCCGACGCGCAGAACACGCAGCCCATGGCGCACCCCACCTGGCTCGAGATGCACTGCGTCACGACGGCGCCCGGCACCCAGGCAGGGCCGCCCTCCCCCGCGCCACTGACCTCGTCGTCGCCCTCCGCGTCGGGGTCGGCCTTCTCCAGCTGGGGGATGAGCACCGTCTCCACCTCCGACCCGTCGCCCATGCGCACCAGCAGCTTGCGCGTTCCGTCGCCGGACGGGTGCAGATGCGACACCGTCAGCGGCAACGCGAGCCCCTCTTCGCGCAGCCGCACCCGCAGCGACTTGGGCAGGTTGGTCATGGCGTCCGGGTCCAGCACGCCGCGCTGGTGGATCCACTGGAACACCTGTAGGCCTCGGTAGCGCGGCTCACCCCATGCGCCGAGCACCTCGGCCCACTCCTCGGGCAGACGCTCGAGGGGGTGCTGGGCGGGCACCAGGTCGGGGATGGGCAGGCTCATGCGCGTCGGGATGGCAGACGGCAGGCCCGGGGGCAACCTCCGCACGCCTGGGTCGAGGTCCCTCGGACCGCGGGCACGACTCAGACGCGTGTCGCAGTCCCGGTCGTCGGCGGCGCCTTGCCCGGGAGCACCAGGGCACACCCCAGCGCGCCCACGAGGGCGACGCCGAAGCACGTCAGCGCGCTCGTGTGGTCGTGGGCTGCTACGGCGCCCGTCGCGTCGTCGTGCAGCACGAGGCCCAGGAGGACGATGCCGAGAACACCTCCCAGGTAGCGGAGCGTCGCGAGCAAGGCGCCCGCCACGCCGCTCGACTCGCGCGGCGACGCCGTCATCGCGGAGGCCTGTGAAGGGGAAGACGACAGGCCCAGTCCGAGCCCGAGGCAGACCAGGCCGGGGATCAAGCGCGTGGTCTGGTCGACCGGCGTGACGAACAAGACGCCGAGCCCCGCGAGCGTGGAGAGGCACCCGGAGACCGCGATGGGTCGCGCGCCGAAGTGATCGGCCAACCTCCCCGCGATGGGAGACGCCACCACCATCGACACCATCAGCGCTCCCAGCAGCGGCCCGGGGTCCACCGGCTCGGGGCGGTCCAGCTTGCCGAGCATGATGGGCAGCTCGAACAGCAGCGCGTACATGGCGAGGTTCTGGAGCGCGACGACCATCCCCCCCGCCACGAACACGGGGCGCGTCAGGAGCGAGAGGTCCACGACGGGCTCGGGGTGGCGTCGCTCCCAGACGTAGAAGGCCATCACCCCGGCCCCACCGGCTGCGAGTGTGCCCCAGCGCAGAGCGCCCTCGAGGCGCGCGCCCACGACCACCGCGGTGAGCGCGGCGCCGAGCAACAACGAGCCGACACCGTCGAAGCGGAACCCGCGCAGTGAAGGCGAGGGGCCGTGGGGCGAGTGGCCGACGCGCGCCAAGCCTGCCGCGACGGGGAGGACGGCCAGGTTCACGAGGAAGGTCGCGCGCCAGCCGAAGTGCCCGGCGATGAAGCCACCGAGCGGGGGGCCGATGGCGGCCGACAACGCCATCGCGGACCCGAACATGCCGAACGCGCGACCGCGCTTGTCGGGAGGCAGCTCGAGGCGCAAGAGAGCGCTGGCGCTGGGGACGATGAGCGCGCCCCCGCTCGCCATGACCACGCGCGCGAGGCCCAGCCAGTTCTCCGAAGGGGCGATGAACGCCCCCAGCGAGCCCAGCAGGAACGCGAGCTGCCCGAGCCCGAGCGCGTGGCGGTGCCCGAGTCGGTCGCCGAGCTTCCCGCCGGGCGCCTGCATCACGATGCTGGTGATGAGGTAGCTCGTGACCAGCAGCTGGGTGAGGTAGGCGTCACCCGTATCGAACTCGCGACCGATGGGCGTCAGGACGACGCTCAGCATGGTGCTGTTGAGCGGTGACAACATGGCCGACAGCGCGAGCGCCGCGACGAGCGCACGGGGGAAGGCCCGCTCCGGTGCGTCGACCATCGCGTCAGCCACGGGTGATCGCGCGCCGCTGGAGGAGGTGCAGTAAGCCGTCCGCGAAGGCGAACTCGAGGTCCTGGGTGCCCCCGAAGACCTCCTCGCAGACCGATGTGAGCCCGTCGAGCGAGCGCAGCTGCTCGTCGCTCAGGCACAGCTGGGTCACGCGGTCACCCGCCACGTCGACCTCTTCGGTTCCCCCCGCGTCCGACCAACGGATCATGAGGTCCTTGTCGCCCGCGACGCGCTCGAGGACGTGGCCCCCACGCGCAACGCGAAACCGGTCGGGGGTCACGAGACCCTGAACCACCACCTCGCCGAGTCCCCACGCGGCCTCGATGACGCGCACGTCGGCGCCCGTGACGGGGTCGCGGCTGAACAGGACCCCGGCCGCATCGGCTCGGACGAGGCGCTGCACGACCACGCCCATGCAGCACGCGGCGTCGAGGCCCAGCTTCTCGCGGTAGGCCAACGCGGCTGGGGTCCCGGCCGAGTCGTAGACCTCGCGCAGCGCAGCGCGCATCCCATCGACGCTGCGCACCCCCAACACCGTGGCGTGCTGCCCGGCGAAGCTCGCGTCCGCGGCGTCCTCCCCCACCGCGCTCGAGCGGACGGCGACCAACCCGCCGAGCGCGTGGAGCATGTGCTCGAGGGCGGCGTCGCACGCGGGCGACGAGAAGTGCGCAGCCGCGTCGCCCGCGAGCGCGAAGCCTTGGGGAACGGGCAGCCCAGCGCGCGCCGCGGCACCGCACTGGACGGCCTTGCCGCCGAAGCGGCGCTCCTCGCGCGCATCTTCGAGCGGGACGTAGGGGTCGTTCGTCGTGGTCATGGGGGGATGCGGCTCGGGAGGTCAGTTGGGCTCGGACAGCAGGATGACCTCTCCCTTGGTCCCGTCCACCCGTACCCGCGCGCCGTCGGGGATGAGCGTGGTGGCCTCCTTGGTGCCGACCACCCCGGGGATGCCGTACTCCCGAGCGACGATGGCCGCATGACAGAGCTGCCCGCCGCGGTCCGTCACGATGGCCCCCAGGAGCGGGAGGACCACGTTGAAGTACGGGGCGGTCGCGCGGGTGACGAGCACGTCGCCCTGCTGCAGCCGGTCGAACTCGGAGGGGCTCGAGATGAGCCGCGCCGTGCCCTCGTAGACCCCCTCGTTCACGGAGAGGCCTCGCACGACGGTCGCGGTGGAGGTGGTCTCCGCTTCCTTGAACAGGTTTTGGATCACGATGTCCACCGCGCGCGCCGCACGACGGGCAGCTGGAGGGAAGACGCTCGGGTCGGGCGGCGGCGCGGGGACACCCCCGAGCGTGGGCGGCACGTCGGCGACGCTGTTGTTCGTGCGCCACGTGACGCGCGCGGCGACGTCGTCAGCGGTAGGACCTGCGTTGCCTGACAGCAGGGCAATGGCCTCGTCGAGGGCGAGATCCACGGCGTGATCGGGCGCATGCAGCGAGCCGCGCGCGACGAGTCGGCGGCCCACCTCGAGCACCGCGCGCCTCCCGATGCCGAGCGCGAAGCCGTCCGCGTAGATGCCTCGCTCGTCGCGCAGGCGGTTGATGTGGCGGGCCTCGGCGAGCAGCTCGTCGAAGTGGGCGCGGTGAGCCTCGGGCACCTTGGCGCGAATCGACGCGAGCTTGGCCGCCGCGTCCCCGGCCCCGTCGCCGACCGCGTCACCGCGCACGGCGGCGCGCACGGCGCCGACCAGCATCTCGGGCAGCTCCCCCGCCGCCTTCGAGGAGATCTCGTAGCTCAACGCGCGATGGCGAATGCCCTCGAAGAACTCTCGCGCGGCAGCCCCCGTGGCTCCGCTCAGGGCGCAGAGGGCGTCGACCACCTGCGCGGCGTCTTTCCCGGCGAGCACGTCGCGCCCCTCCTCGTCGGCCCGCAGCGCGCTCGCCAGCGCGTCGAGCTCCCCTGCGAGGATGCCTCTCGAGATGGGGGTGGTGCCACGCAGCATCGCCAAGATCGCGCCGGGCGCCTCGCCCGTCCAGTCGGACACGTGCATGAGCAGGTCGCCCACCGGCAAGATGCAGGTGACCGTGTAGTGATGGTGGAGCGCCACCATCTCCGCCACGTGGTCCACGACCGCGGCGAGGTGCTGCGAGAGCGCGTCATCGGAGAGCGTCGTCAGGTCGATGGCCAGCAACGCTTGGTGCTTGGCCAAGGCGGCGGGTTTGTCCTGCTCGTCCCAGCGCGCGAGGTCCTGACGCCAGAGCTTGTCGGCGAACGCTCGCTCCGTGGTGCGGATGCGGGCGCGCATGCCCGGGTGGAGCCGCGTCAGCAGCCACAGCACGGGGCCGGGCGGCGGGCCCTTCGCGCCCTTGGGTGCGCCGAACGCCACTGGCTGCTGGTACCAGAACCCGTTCACGAACGCCGTGTCGAAGTGGCTCAGCAGGAGCCCATAGCGCGCGGAGCTCGCGGCGAAGCCCTGCTTGAACGCCTCCTGCACGCGCTCCCGTCCGAAGTATGGAAGCGGCTTCGGGAAGTGCGCCGTCTCGGCTTCCCACGGCCCCGGTCCAGGTGCTTCCCAACGCAGCTCTCGAGTCATCGGCAACGCGCTCCCGAAAAAGATGACGATTCCGTCGCTCGCCGTGCATCACCCATGGCGGCGGTCGAACGTATCATGAGTGCGCCATCACGGACGGCCCGAAAGTGTCGAACTCGTGACCCATGCGGCATCCGGGAGTCTTTCGAGGGCGCGCACGTCACGGCTGGGTCGGCGGGAGCGCCGCGGGGTTGGGTCGAAAGGGGCTTGCGGCCACGGTGTCCGGGCCGAGGATGGGCGGATGTCGCTCAAAGGCACAGCCAAGGAGACGCTCGCGATCCTCGAGCGCGGCGAACTCGAACGGGCCGACGGCGCGCGGGTGTCGTTCGCGCGCGAGCTGCTCGCGTCGGTGAACGGTACGGAACACCTGACCCCGGCCGCGCTCGACCGCTGGCTCGCGGGTCCACCGTCTCGCGGCACGGGCGTGATGGACGTGCAGGTCACACCGGAGTCGACGCAGGTCGCGGCGCACCGTCTGGTGCATGGTGAGGGCGTCGCCGACCTCGTCCTGCTGAACTTCGCGTCGGCCAAGAACGCGGGCGGTGGGTTCCTGAACGGCGCGAAGGCGCAAGAGGAAGACCTCGCGCGGTGCTCTGCGCTCTATCCGTGTCTGCGCGCCGCGCCGGGGTACTACACGGCGAACCGCAACCCCGCCGTGTCGATGCTCTACACGGACCACATGATCTACTCCCCGCGCGTCCCGTTCTTTCGCGTGCGGAGCCGGGAGTTGCTGGACCACGTGTTCCTGGCGTCGGTCATCACGGCGCCCGCCCCCAACGCAGGCCAGCACCGCCGCCGAGAAGGCACCGAGGTCGAGATCGAGGCCGCGCTGAGGCGGCGGGCGGGGCTCGTCCTCGCCTTGGCGGAGGCTCGAGGGCATCGCTCGCTGCTGCTCGGCGCGTGGGGCTGCGGCGTCTTCCAGAACCGTGCCGCGCTGGTGGCCGACGCGTTCGGGACTTGGCTCGAGAGTGAGCGCTTCGCCCGGTCGTTCGCGCGCGTGTGTTTCGCGGTGCTCGACAAGCCGGGAGACACCCGCGCCGCGTTCGAGCAGCGCTTCGCGCGCCACGCGGGCTGAGGAGCCCGCGCTCGACGGATTGGTGTAGGGTCGCCCCCGACACCACACCCGAGATGGGAGCGAGCCATGAGTGAACAGCCGACCTCCGTGACGATCCGAGAAGCCCAAGAGGACGACGTGGTGGCCATCGCTGGCCTCTACCGGGCCTGCTACGGGGATGACTATCCGTTCGTGGAGTTCTACGATCACGCGTGGATCAAGCGTGGTGTGTACGACTCGGGGATCCGCTGGTACGTGGCGGTCGCCGACGACCTCGGGGGGCGACTGCTGGGCTCCGCGGCCATCATGCTCAACGCAGGCGATGCCGACGACCAGGTGAGCGAGATCGGCCGCTTGGTGGTGCACCCCGACGGGCGCGGGCGCGACCTGGCCACGCAGCTGGTGGAGCGGGTGGTGAGGGACGCCGACGAGCTGAGCGACTTCGCCTTCGCGGAGTGCCGCAGCGCCCACGCCGGCTCGCAGGTCATCTTCCATCGGCTGGGCTTTCACGTGGTGGGCGCGGAGCCGCTGGCGTACGAGCTGGGCGCCTACGAGACGGTGTTCTTCGTCTGCCGCCTGAGCGAGGGGGCACGCGTGCTGCGGCGAGGTGCGCCGCTGGTGGCCCCCGAGGTCTACGAGCTGGCGTGCCACGCGCTCCACAACTGCGGCATCGAGGTGGACGTGCGGGTGTCCCCCGACGCGCGCCCTCACCCGGTGGAGCGTGAGCGCGACGACCTGGTGCTGGAGGACATGCAGAGCCGCCAGCACTACCGCCTGCTGCGCATGGGACGGCAGCACTTCCTCGACCCCGACGTGTTCGGCTCGTTCCGCCTGGAGCACGGCAACCTCAAGCTCAAGCAGCACGCCGCACGCTACCTGGTGCTGCGCTCGGGCGAGGCCGTCGTGGCGGGCATCGGCTTCACGTGGGACGACGTGGACCGCAAGGTCAAAGTCTTCGAGCTGGTCGCCGCCGACGCACGCTACAAGGGCACGCTCCTCGAGCGTGCCATCGCGCACATCGAGGCCGAGCTGGACCCGCGCTACATCGCGCTCGACGTGAACGCGCACGCCACGGCCACCCAGGCCAGCCTGGTGCGCTTGGGGTTCGCGCCCTGCGTGTACGCGCCGTCGATGGTGTACGTGATGGGCGAGCGCTTCGACGTGGTGAAGATGGTGAAGCTGCGGCAAGAGCCGCGCCTCGACCACTGGGTGGTGATCGACGCCATGCGGCGCGCCGCCGTGCTGGTGAAAGACGCCGTCTGGGACACCGCGCGCGGCTCCACGGTGGACCGCATCACGCGCGAGCTCTCGCTCTTTCGCGGGCTGCGCGACGCGGACGTGCGCACATTGGGCGCGCGCTGCCGCGAGTTGAGCTACGCGCCCGGCGAGGTGGTGTTCGGCGAGGGGACCCAGGAGCAGGCCTTGTTCGTGGTCATCGAGGGCGCGGTGCAGATCGAGAGGCGCGCCGAGGACGGGTCTGCGGAGCCCGTGGCGACCATCGGCGAGCGTGGCGTGTTCGGCGAGATGGCCTTGGTGGAGCAGCTGCCGCGCAGCGCCACGGCGCGCGCCACGGCCCCCAGCCGCCTGCTGGTGCTGTCTCCTCGGGACTTCGACGCGTTCGTGCAAGAACGCCCAGAGGCGGGGGTCGTCGTGCTCCGCAACCTGGCGGTGGTGCTGAGCGAGCGCCTGCGCAAGGCGTCCGTCGCACCGCCAGCGGGCTGAAGCGCGAGCATCCATGGACCCCTCGACCAGCTGCTGCGTGCGCGGCGCTGCGAGCGGGGGGGCGTCGGTGCCGGGGCGCCACTGGACGCGGCAGCTAGGCGCGTCATCCTTGGGCCCATGGCCGACGCCCGCCGCCTCGAGAAGCTCCTCTATCGCAGCATGAAAGCGACCTGCGAGCAGTACGAGCTGCTCGCGCCGGGAGACCGCGTGATGGTGGCCATCAGCGGCGGGAAGGACAGCTACACGCTGCTGCACCTGCTGCACTTGCTGAAGCCGCGCCTGCCCTTCCCCATCGAGCTCGTCGCCGTGCACCTCGACCAGGTGCAGCCCGGCTACGACGGAGCGCCTCTCGAGGCCTGGCTCGCGGACAGCGGGTACCCGTACGAGATCCTGCGCGAGGACACGTACACGGTGGTGACCGACCGGCTGGACTCGTCACGCACGTACTGCTCGCTGTGCTCGCGCCTGCGCCGCGGCATCCTGTACACGGCGGCCGAGCGCCTCGGGTGCAACAAGATAGCGCTCGGGCACCACCGCGACGACGCGCTCGAGACCTTCCTGATGAACACGTTCTTCAGCGGGAAGCTGCAGGCGATGCCCGCGCAGTACACCACGGACGACGGACGCTTCCAGGTCATCCGCCCGCTGATCGAGTGCGCCGAGGCGCGCATCGCGGAGTTCGCGGCCGAGCAGGCCTTCCCCATCCTGCCGTGCAACCTGTGCGGCTCGCAGGACGGGCTCCAGCGCGAGCAGATGAAGGAGCTGCTGAGCGCGATGGAGGCCAAGCACCCCGACGTGCGCAACGTGATGCTGCAGTCGCTGCGCAACGTGCGCCCCACGCACTTGCTCGACCGGGACGTGCAGGCCGCGTGGGCGGTGCGGCCCGCGGGCATCCGCCCGGACGCGGAGCCGCTCGCGACGGTGCGGCACGCCGAGGCCAAGCCGCGCCTGACGGTGCTGCGTGACTGACGCGCCCGACGCACGTCGCCCAGCGGAGCAGGTCGCCTCTCGGGGCGCCACGAGCCACTCGGCCGCGAGCCCGGAGGACAAGGGCCCGGAGGCCGCCGCGCGCGCGGCGCTGCTGCGCTTCGGCGTGGTGGACGCGACGCTCACGCGCATCACGGTCGGGCTCATCAACCAGACCTGGCGCGTGGACACTGCCGACGGGCCGTTCGTGCTGCAGCGGGTGAACCCCATCTTCGGGCCCGCCGTGCACCGCGACATCGAGGCCATCACCGCGCGCCTTGCGGCCCATGGGGTGCTGACACCGCGCCTCGTCCGCACCACCGACGACGCGCTGTGCGCCGAGACCGCGCACGGGGTCTACCGGCTGATGACCTACATCGACGGTGAGGTCGTGAGCGAGCTGACCAGCCCCACGCGCGTGGCGTCGATGGCGCGCTTGGTGGCCCGCTTTCACGCGGCGCTCGACGGGTTTGCGCACACGTTCGCGTTCACGCGGCCCGGCCCCCACGACACGCCGCGGCACCTCGCGTTCTTGGAAGCCACGCTGCGTGAGTGCGCGGAACACCCTCAGTTCGGGCGCGTGCGGCCCGTCGCCGAAGCCATCCTCGCGCACGGCCGCGAGCTCCCCGCCTTGGGCCAGCTCCCGCGACGCATCATCCATGGGGACCTCAAGATCACGAACCTCATGTTCCGACACGGCACGGACGACGCGCTGGCCATCCTGGACCTGGACACCATGGCGCACGACACGCTGGCCGCCGAGATGGGCGACGCGCTGCGCTCCTGGTGCAATCCCGCAGGCGAGTCCGAGGAGCGCGCCGAGCTGGACATGGCGCTCTACCGCGCGGCGGTCGACGCCTATGTGGACGAGAGCGGCCCCCTGCTCCGCGACGAGGAGCGCGCCGCGCTGCCGGCCGGACTCGAGACCATCGCGCTGGAGCTGGCGTCACGCTTCTGCGCCGACGCCCTGCGTGAGTCGTACTTCGGCTGGGACGCGACACGGTTCACGACCCGCACGGAGCACAACCTGGTACGCGCGCGCTCGCAACTGTCCCTCGCAGCCAGCGTCCGCGGACGGCTGCGCGACACGGCGGACTGACGGTCCGACCGCACCGCCGCTGGCAGACGAAGGCGACCCATACGGCGCTCGATCTCGACGCCTCCTGGCCCGCACGGCGCGCTTCAGGGTTCTGCTCGCACAGGCCTGGTCCCGCCCTGGGGTGCAAAGCGCTGGGATGTGCAGCTATCCTCGCGGCCATGCGCCCGCCCCTGTTCCCGGTCCTGCTCCACTCACCCCGCCTCCGCGCCCTCGCGGTCTGCGCGCTCGCCGCAACGCTGTGCGCCACCGGGTGCTCGGACTCCACGCCCGCTCCAGTCCCTGCGCCCACCGAGGTGATGACGGCCTACGGACCGGTGCGCGGCGTCGCGGGCGACGGCTTCGTAGGGTACCTGGGGATCCCCTACGCAGCCCCTCCCACGGGCTCGTTGCGCTTTGCGCCCCCCGCTGCCCCCACCCCTTGGACCGCCCCGCTGGACGCCGACACGCGCCCGCGCGCGTGCCCACAGGTCATCCCCATCCTCGGCGCGCAGACGGAGGAGAACTGCCTCTTCGTGAACGTGCACGTGCCGGCCGAGGTGCCGCCCAGCGGCGCCCCTGTCCTGGTGTGGATCCACGGCGGGGGCTTCACGCTCGGTGAGGGTGTGCAGACCGACGGCGGCACGGTGGGTGACGTGTTGGCCCGCGAGGAGGGCATCGTGGTGGTCAGCATGAACTACCGCCTCGGTGCGCTGGGCTTCTTGTCGCACCCCGCACTGACCCGCGAGTCCGACGACGGTGTCAGCGGCAACTACGGCCTCCTGGACCAGGTCTTCGCGCTCGAGTGGGTCCGCGACAACATCCGCGCATTCGGAGGCGACCCGGAGCGCGTGACCATCGCTGGCCAGTCCGCGGGCGGCGTGAGCGTGTGCGCGCACCTCACCTCGCCGCGCAGCCAGGGGCTGTTCCACGCCGCCATCGTCGAGAGCGGACCCTGCGAGCGCACGATGACACTGGCGGAAGGCAGCGCGCAGGGGGAGCGCTTCGCCGCAGCGTTGCCGACGCCATGCGACACGGGTACCGACAGCGAGGTGCTCGCGTGCCTGCGGAGCACCAGCGCAGGCGACATCCTCGCCACGCTACCCAGCTCGCGCGACTTCCTCACGCGCACCGACGACACGGCCTTCTGGGGCCCCGTCGTCGACGGTGATGTGCTCCCCCAGTCCATCGGGGACGCCATCCGAGCAGGCAATGTGCCCGACGTCCCCGTCCTCGCGGGCTTCACCGAGAACGAGGGGCGCGTCTTCGCCGCGCTCAGCGAGGTCGTCATCGCGCCCGCGGACTACGAGAGCGCGCTGACGGACCTGGTAGGTGGCCCCGGCGCCGCTGCGGACGCCGTGATCGCCGCCTACCCGCTGGACGGCGAGGACCCCACGGTGCGGTACTTCGACGCGATCGGCGACCAGCTGCTGACCTGCGCTGCCCGCTCGAGCATCGTCGCGCTGGGAGCGCAGGTGGACCTCTACGAGTACTACTACCGTTACCCCGACGCGGCCTTCCAGCTGCCTACCGACTTCGATCTGGGTGCCTACCACGCGGCCGAGGTGCAGTTCGTGTTCGGGTACCGCGCGAACGCGTTCATCCGACGCTTCAACGAGGACGAGCAAACCATGCACGACATCATCCGCAGCTACTGGGGTGCGTTCGTGCGCGAGGGGCGACCAGACGCCACTGGGCTCCCCGCTTGGCCCAAATACAACGCCGCAGTGGACAACCACCTCGTGCTGGACCTCGCGGTCGAGACGGGGACAGGTGCCGCTGCGGCGCGGTGTGCGGTCTGGGACGCGCTCTGACGGGCGACTCGCCCGTTCACAGAGCAGCGTCGCTCAGCCCAGCTCGTAGCCCGGGAAGAAGTAGTTGATCTCGATGCCGGCGTTCTCGAGGCTGTCGGAGCCGTGCACGGCGTTCTCGCCGATGTCCTTGGCGTACTGCTTGCGGATGGTGCCCTCGTCGGCGTTCGCCGGGTTGGTGGCGCCCATGAGCGTGCGGTAGGCCACGACGGCGTTCTCGCCCTCGAGCACGCTGACGACCACCGGGCCGCGCGTCATGAAGTCCACGAGCTCACCGAAAAACGGGCGCTCCTTGTGCACGGCGTAGAACCCCTCGGCCATCGGGCGGCTGAGGTGCACCATGCGCATGGCCTTGATCTTCAGGCCGGCGCCCTCGATCATCGCGAGGATGTTGCCGACGTTGTTGGCCTCGACGGCGTCGGGCTTGATGATGCTGAAAGTACGTTCGGTAGCCATGGTCAGTCCTTGTCGTGGTTCCATCGCGGCCACCGGGAGGTAGCCAAAATCGGGCGCGTTTTAGCGCGCTTTGGCAATTCAGCAAGAAAATCGAGACCATCCGGGGTGAGCGCGCAGCGGGCGCGCCCCAGGTGCCCAACCGACCGGTCTCTGGGCCTCGCGCGGTGAGAGTCTGCGGAGCGGGATCCCAGCACAGAGAGGGCGGTCGCGGCTCGCCCTCCGTCCGCTGGACCCGTGGCCCCTACACCGTCTCGGACTCGCCCAGCAGCAACGCCGGGTCGTCCGTAATGATGGTGCGCACCCCCAGCGCAGCCAGCCGCGCGGCGCGCGGCACGTCGTTCACCGTCCACGTGTTCAGCTGCAGGCCGCCCGCGATGCACAGCTCGCCCAGCCCCGCGGTAATGAACGTGTGGTGCGGGTGCAGCGCGTTGCACCCGGCCGCCTGCGCCTGCGCGACCCACTGCTCCGCGTCGCCCGACCTCTCGATCAGCCAGCCCAGCCGCACCGCCGCGTCACGAGCCCGCACCACACGCAGCAGCTCGAGGTCGAAGGAGCTCACAAGCATGGCGCGTGACCCCGCGTGGGGATCACGGGCGAGGGCCGCCAACACGATGTCGGCCACCTGCTCGGCGCCGTGTGCCCGGCAGCCCCCGTCCGCGACCTTGATCTCCACGTTGAGCGGGATGTCCACCGCCGCCAGCAGCTCGGCCAAGGTAGGAACCCGCACCCCACGCCCCTCGAGCGGCGTCCCCACCGCGGCGTCCAGCGCCTGGATGGCCGCGAGCGACGACGCGGACACGCACCCGGTCCCGCTGGTGGTGCGGTCCAGGGTGTCGTCGTGCATCAGCACGGGCACGTCGTCCTGCGTGATCTGAACGTCGAGCTCCACCATCGCAGCCCCCTGCTCCACCGCGGCCACGATGGACTCGAGCGTGTTCTCCGGGAAGCGACCGCCCGGTCGCGTGGGGCCGAGGCCGCGGTGTGCGCAGACGATGGTCATGCCGCGAGGGTAGTGCTTCGGGACAGACGACCGCGAGCCCCATGTAGCGGTCCCTGCGCGGGCACGAGGGGGCCGACCTTGCCCAGCCCAAAGGCGGGCATGTGGTGGTAGAGCGACTCGTACTGCCCCGGCGGCACGATGTACGTCTCGTGCCAGATACCCATCGCACCGCCGAGGCCCCACGACTTGACCCAGCGGCGCCACGCGGGGACGTGGGCGCGCTCACGGTCGGACGCATAGCGCAGTAGGTGCTCGTGCGAGCGCCAGTACTGCACCGCGAGCGTGGTGCGGCCCACGTAGTTCTCGAACGCTAGCAAGCCTGCGGACGGGTCCGCCTGCAGCTCGCGCATCATGCGCCCCATCGCGCTGGCCACCCCCCACATCACGGGGAGCATCCACCAGCGGTTCACGCGAGAGCCGATCAGGAAGACGACGATGCCCTCGTCGCGGGACACGGTGAGACGGTCGGGATGCACGGTCATGAGGCTGCTCCTTGTGGCGGCGCGCCGCCATGTAGACAGCAGCACCATTGTTGTCACCGTCTACATATCGCATGTGTTGCCATTGTCAACATTGTTCCGCATAGTGCGTTTCATGGTCGCGAAACGCCGTGAAACAGGCGCCTATCACCATGGAGATCTGCGCGCCGAGCTGCTGACCGCGGCGGTGGCCCTCGCCGAGGAGCGCGGCATCGACGGGCTGAGCCTGCGCGAGTGCGCCCGGCGCGCGGGGGTCTCGCACGCCGCGCCGTACCGGCACTTCGAGGACAAGAACGCCCTCCTGAGCGCGCTGGCGGAGCAGGGCTTCGCGTGGCTGGCAGAAGCGGGGCGCGCGGCCATGGAGGGCATCGAGGACCCGCGAGAACGCCTCGACGCCTATGGTGTGGCCTACGTGCGCTTCGCCGTGGAGCACCCCATCCACTTCCGGCTGATGTTCACGCGCGCGCTGCCCGCGGGTCCTTCGGCCCCGGATGACTGCGTGGAGCAGCCCTCGCCCGACGACGCGTTCGCGCTGCTCGTGGCCACCGCCGGCGAAGCGCGCCGAGCCTCGGGTGAGCAGGCGCTGCTGGCGGGCGTGGCGTCCTGGTGTCTCCCCCACGGGCTCGCGATGCTGATCCTCGACGGGCGCATCCCCAGGGAGCGCGTGGCCACGCCAGAGGCTGTGTCGGTGTTGGCGCGCGAAGTGCTCGCGAGCTGGCGTGGGGCGGAAATACGCTGAACTCGTAGCGGTCGCCGCTAACATTCCGTAAGCTTTGGAATTGTGAACCCCGGGGGCCCACAGCGACAGCGCGAGCATGACCACGGCCCCCGTGAGAGTACGCTCGACAGCGCCCTCGACAGCGGGCACCTCGCGCAAGGGCCCCTCGACCCGGCGCTGCGCACCCAGTTGCGACGCTTGGTGGCGCGACCGCCGCTGTGGGTGCGGGTACCGGACGCGCTCGTCGCCAACTTCGAGGACCGACAGCGGGACGACCTCCGGCGCATTCTCCCCATCGGCGGGCTGTGCGGCGTGACCTTGGCGCTGCTGGTGGTCGCCGCACGCATGCTGTTCTACCGCGGCGTGGGCACCCCAGCCGACGAGCAGCTCTACGCCAACATCGCGGTCTTCAACTTCGCGGTCATCACCCTCACCGTCGCTGCGCTCTACGTCCCGGCCGTGTTCCGCCACTACCGCGTCGTGCTGGTGATGGGCGGCGGGCTGGTGCTGGCCTCCACCCACGCGGGCAGCCTGCTGATCACGGAGCGCCACCTCGCCATGTCCGCCACGTACGCCTGCATGTTCGGCGCGACGGTGGTGACCATCGGCTTCCGGCACGGGCTGTTCCACTCGGTGTTCACGTGCGTCGCCGGGATCGCTGGAGGCTCGTTCTACGCGGCCTCGCGGGGCGCCTCGCCCGACTGGGTCTCCGCGCTGTACGGGTTCGTGGGAGCCACGGCGGTGGGCGCCGTCATCTCGTGGCTGGTAGAGCGTCAGGACACGCTGCGCTACCTGCAGTCGCTGCTGCTGGCGGGCGAGATCGCGGAACGACGCCGCTTGAACGAACAGCTCACGGCGATGTCGCGCACGGACTCCCTCTCGGGGCTGGCCAACCGCCGCTCGTTCGACGACACGCTCGAGGCCGAGTGGGCGCGCATGGCGCGGGAGCGCACGCCCTTGTCACTCCTGTTCGTCGACATCGATCACTTCAAGCGCTTCAACGACGCCTACGGGCACCGTGACGGTGACGACTGCCTGCGGCGCGTCGGTCAGGTCATCGCGAAGGGAGCGCGGCGGCCGGCCGACCTCGCGGCGCGCTATGGGGGCGAGGAGTTCGTCATCCTGCTGCCCAACACGTCGCTGGCGGGCGCCGAGGAGGTGGCCGAGCGCGTGCTCGCGCTGGTGGACGAGCTCGGCATTCGCCACGCGGATTCGCCTACGGCGGGGCACGTGACCATCAGCGTGGGCGTGGCCACCGCGGATCCCGAGACGGACCTCGAGCCACGCCACCTGGTGGAGACCGCCGACGCGTGCCTCTACCGCGCCAAGAACAAGGGCCGTCACGGGTTGGTGTCGTCCTTGCTGCGGGGCGACTCCATCCGCCCCGCGCCCCGGTCCATCGCCGCGGGTGAAGCGCGCTGAACCCCGGGCGCGCCCCTGCGGAACGCTCCGTCTGACAACACCTACGCACGCGGATCCACAACGGGGTCCCAGACGCGAGGACGCCCGCGAACGTGAGCTCGCGGGCGTCCATCGGGGGCAACGTGGCGCTGCGCCTCAGAAGAGGTGCTTGACCGCGTCGGCCTCCTCCTGGAGCTCCTTCGCGGTGGCGTCCATGCGAGCGCGGCTGAACTCGTTGATCTCGATGCCCTGGACGATGCTGTACTTGCCGTCCTTGCAGGTGCAGGGGAAGCCGTAGATCAGCCCCTCGGGGATGCCGTAGCTGCCGTCCGACGGGACGGCCATGGAGACGGTGTCGCCCTCGGCCGTGCCGTGCCACCAGTCGTGGATGTGGTCGATGGCCGCGTTGGCCGCCGACGCCGCGCTGGACAGGCCACGCGCCTTGATGATGGCCGCGCCGCGCTGCTGCACCTCGGGGATGAACGTGCTCTCCACCCACGCCTGGTCGCCCACGACGTCGCTGGCGCTCTTGCCGTTGATCTTGGCGCTGAACACGTCGGGGTACTGGGTGGCCGAGTGGTTGCCCCAGATGGTCATGTTCTTGACGTCGCTCACGGCGCAGCCCGTCTTGGCGGCCAGCGCGCTCATGGCGCGGTTCTGGTCCAGGCGCACCATCGCGGTGAAGTTCTCGCGCGGGAGGTCCTTCGCGTTGTTCATGGCGATGAACGCGTTGGTGTTGGCGGGGTTGCCCACCACCAGCACCTTGCAGTCACGGTCGGCCACGGCGTTGAGCGCCTTGCCCTGGCCGATGAAGATGCCGCCGTTCTTCTCGAGCAGGTCCTTGCGCTCCATGCCCGGACCGCGCGGCATGGCGCCCACGAGCAGCGCCACCTGCGTGCCCGCGAAGCCCTTCATCGGGTCGTCGCTGGCCTCCATCCCGGCCAGCGTCGGGAAGGCGCAGTCCGCGAGCTCCATCATCACGCCCTCGACCGCCTTCATGGACGGCGGGATGTCGATGAGCTGGAGGATGACGGGCTGGTCCTTGCCGAGCATCTCGCCAGCGGCGATGCGGAACAAGAGGCCGTAGCAAATCTGACCGGCCGCGCCGGTGACGGCGACCTTCACGGGCTTCTTCATGTGACTCTCCTGCGCAGCGAGGAAGGCGCTGCGACGTGACGGGGATGGGCGCGCTCTTGCGAGAGCGCTCGCCAGACAACGGAGCGCTGCCGAGCGGCCGCGAAGGTAGCAGGCCCCAAGCCCCGATGCACCCTGCCCGGACGGCCCATACGAGTACGTGCGGACGCATGAGCACGGATCACTGCACGATCAGCAGCTCGACGCGCCGGTTCTCCTCGGCGTCGTAGGGCGGCTCGGCGCAGAGGCTCCCCACGGCGCGGAGCCGCAGGCGCTCGGGCGCGACGCCCGCCCGCACCAGTGCGTCACGGACCTGCTGGGCGCGGCGCCGACTGAGTCCGGCGTTGTGGGCCCGGGTACCGCGTGGGTCGGCGTGCCCCACGAGGATGACCTGGTCGATGTCCGGGTTGGACTGGAGGCGCTCTGCGATGCGCGCGATGGACGCCTCCGAGCCCGCAGGCAAGGTCGCGCTGTCGGTCTCGAAGCCAGACACGGTGGTGAGACCCGCGGTGTCGCGCAGCGCGCGGGTCTCTTCGGTCCCACAGAGGGCCCTTGGGCCGCATCCACGCGCGCTGGGGTCCGCTTCGCAGTGGTCCAGCTCTGGCGTGTCCGTCTCGTGGGGCTCGGGCGCGGGCGGGGTCTCGCTCGCGAGGACCTCCGCGACCGGGGGTTCGGGGTCGGGCGCCGGCTCCAGCACGGGCTCGGGCTCCGGTTCCGGCTGCACCTGTGCCTCGGGCTGAACTTCCGGCTCGGTCGGGACGTCCGCGCCCTCTCGGGGATCCTCGGCGCGTCGCCGCCCATGGGTCGGGGCGTAGGTCACGCTGGCGAAGAGACGGAACCGAGGGGTGGCAAGGCCGCCCAAGAACCCCGCGCCCAGCCCGCCGGACACCACCAGGGACTCGTTCATGTAGCGCAGCGAGGCCAGCGCCTCCCCGCGTGACGCGTTGCGCGTGTCTGGCGTTCGCACGGCCACGTCCGCGACCACCTCCACCACGGCGAACAGGTGGTTCACCACGGGCACACGCCCAGCGAGCCCGAGCGTGATGGCCTCGTCGAGTTCGTTCCCGATGACATGACGGTCTCCGCGGAGGCGAAAGCCCACGTTGAGCGCGCCCCCGAAACCGGTCTGCGTGGCGTAGTCGAGCGCCACGCGCGGCTCGACGGTCACGCCCTCGCCGGCGAGTCGGCCCGCCTGTCCCGTGGGCAGGGTCACGGGCAGCAAGAGCGCCAGCGCGAAGCCACGGCCGAAGTACGCGTCGGAGCTCGCACCCGCCTCGAGGGGCCGCGTCAACAAGGTGACCTTCGGCGTGAAGACGAAGTCACCGACGGCGGCGCGGTCGACGTCGGGGTAGTCGGGCAGGACGGCCGCGTCACCGTGGCGCGCGAGCACGAACGGCATCTGCACCCCGAGCCGCAACCGCTGCCCAATCGCGAACGCGCCGCCGAGTCGCAGCCACCCCTGCCCGGCCACGGCGCGCGCGGTCTCGCCGTTGCTGGTGTCCACCACCAGCGGCAACGCGTCGTAGCCCAGCGTGGCGCCGAGCTCGAAGTAGCCAGCGAGGCGCGACTCGCCGCTCTCGACGCTGCCGTAGTCGATGCGCGCGCTGCTCGCCGGACGGTAGGTCATGAGGTCGTAGCCCTCTTCGAACGCCTGCGCGCGCGCTCCGGTCGAGGGTGACGCCAGGGACAGCAACACGGCCCCGCTCACCACGGCCCGAGCGCGCACCTTTCGGCGGAAACCCAAGCCCAGCACGACGAGCAGCGCCAAGAACGCGGCGCCCGCGCTGCGGGTGCCAGGCGTGGCCGCGCAGCCGTCGCCCACCGGGACCACGCCAACCGCCACGCCACCGTCACCCGGGCGGCCGTCTCCCTCCCCTTGCTGGATCACGAACGTGCCCTCCGAGTCGGTCATGTCGGCGGTTACCACGACCGAACCCATGCGCGCCGTGCGGCCGTTCTCGCCGATGCGCAACGTGACCGTGTCGCCCGCGATGACGATGTCGGTGATGAAGTCGTCGGGGCTGCTTGCGCCGAAGGTACAGCCCGGCCCCGTCGCGACACTGAACGAGAGCTCCTGCCCCGCACCTGCGGCGGTGGCGCTGCCCGGCGTCAGCATGACCACGCAACCGCTGGCCTGCGATACGGTGAACGAGGCGGAGGACGCGCTTGTGTCACTGCTCACGGTGATGTCCGCGCTGCGCGCCGCGCCGTCCCAGGCCGTGGCAGTGTAGGTGACGCCCGTGCCCGTGACCGTCGCGCTCAGCCAAGCGTCGCTGCTGGCCGCCGTGTAGCTGCAGCCCGAGCCCATCTCGACGATGAAGTCGGACGTGCCACCTGCAGCCGTGACGTCGGCCGCGCTGACCGGCAGCGTGACCACGCAGCCATCGGT
The DNA here is from genome assembly GCA_020633055.1 of Sandaracinaceae bacterium. Taxonomy (NCBI): domain Bacteria; kingdom Pseudomonadati; phylum Myxococcota; order Polyangiales; family Sandaracinaceae; species Sandaracinaceae bacterium. The sequence goes on from JACKEJ010000014.1 coordinate 152,378, forward strand.
CTGCGTGAGCGTGAAGTCCTCGGCGTCGCCCGTGTCGGTGGTGACGGTGAGGATGCCGCTGCGTTCGACGCCTGTGTTGTCCCCGTAGCCGAAGCCGAACGCGCCTGGCCCGGTCCCGGTGAGCGGGACGGAGACGAGCCACGGCACCGCGTGGGTCACGGCGTAGGTGCACCCCGGGGCCGTCGTGACATCGAAGGACGCGGTGCCTGCGCTCTCGCTCACCGTGCTCGCGGCGGGCGCGATGTCGATGCTGCAGCCGCTCGCCTGGGTCACGGTGAGGGTCTCGCCCGCAACGCTCAGCGTGCCCATGCGCTCGGGCCCCACGTTGGCCGCGACGTCGTAGCCGATGGTGGCCGAACCTGAACCGCTCATGGTGTCGGGCGTGAGCCACGCGTCGTTCGCGCTGACCGTGTAGGGGCAAGCGGGGTCGGACATCGTCAGCACCACGCTCTCGGTGTTGGCGCTCGCATCGACGCTGATCGAGGAGGTGTCGAGGGACGCGGTGCACCCGTCCACCTGGTCGAGCGCGAAGTCCGCCGTCACCCCGGTGTCCACGCTGGAGACGCGGATGTTGCCGTTGCGCGGCAGCCCCACGTTGGCGTCGTAGGTCACGCTGACGGCGCCCGCCCCCGTGCCCGCGGGGGTCACGCTGGTGACCCAGGGCAGGCTCTCGCTGGTGGTGAAGACGCAGCCTGGGGCCGTGGCCACATCGAACGACGTCGTCCCTGCCGCGGCGCCGACGCTCGCGCCGGTGGGCGTGAGCACGAGCGCACAGCCGCTGGTCTGCGTCACGGCGAAGGGCTGTCCAGCGACCGTGAGCGTGGCGCTGCGCGCGGGACCGACGTTGGCGTCCACGGTGAAGCCGACGTTGGTGGAGCCCATGCCGCTCGTCACGAGCGGCGTCACGAACGCCTGGTCGCTGCCGACCGTGAACGGGCACGCGGCGTCGGACATGGTGAGCGCGACGCTGCTCGTGGCGCCGCCGGCACCGACCGAGGTCATGCTGGGCGCTATCGCAGCGCTGCAGCCATTGGCCTGGGTGAACATGAACTCGGCCGTGCTGGCCGTGCCGGTGGAGGCCACGCTGACGAGCCCACTGCGGACCAGCCCCGGGTTCGCCACGTAGTCGACGGTGACCGTGCCGGGCCCCGTACCGCTGGGCGTGACGCCGGTGACCCACGCGTCCAGGGAGGACGCCGTCCAGCCACAGCCGGGATCGGTCGTGATCGCGAACGTGGTGCTGCCCGCTGCGGCTCCCACACCCGCGGTCATCGGCGCGACCGCGACGCTGCAACCGCTGGCTTGGTTCACGGTGAACGTCTGCCCGCCGATCGCCACGGTGGCGGTGCGCGCTGGCCCCGTGTTGGGCGCGACGGAGTAGCTCACGGTGCCGTCGCCAGTGCCCCCCGCCGTGACGCCGGTGACCCATGGGGCGGATGCGACCGCAGTCCAGACGCACGCTTGGTCCGACAGCGCGATGCCGAGGCTGCCGCCGCCGCCGCCGGCCCCCGGGGACGCGCTGCTGGGCGTCAGCACCGCCGCGCAGCCGTTCGCCTGGGTCACGGTGAAGGGCAGGCCGCCGATGGTGATGGTCCCGCTACGTAGAGGCCCGACGTTGGCCGCGACCGTGTAGTTGACGACCCCGCTGCCCGTGCCGCTCGCGGTCACCGCGCTGATCCACGGCGTACTGGTCGACGCCGTCCACGGGCATGCCGGGTCGCTCATGCTGATACCCGCGCTGGTGGTGCCCGCACCGGCGGAGACCGAGGCGCTGCTGGCAGGGAGCGACGGCGCGCAGCCGTTCGCCTGGGTCACGGTGAAGGTCTGCCCTGCCACGGTGATGGTCCCCGTGCGCGCGAGCCCTGGGTTTGGCGCGACGGTGTAGCTGACGCTGGCGCTGCCCGTGCCGCTGGGTGTCACCGCGCCGATCCACGGCGTGCCGCTCGAGGCAGTCCACGGGCACGCCGGGTTCGACATGGTGAGGCCCACGCTGGCTACCCCGCCGACCGCGCCAGCGGACGCACCGCTGGACGCGAGCATGGCCGTACAGCCGCTGGCCTGATTCACGGTGAAGGTCTGGCCGCCCATCGTGATGGTGCCCGTACGCGCGGGACCCGTGTTGGCGGCCACCGTGTAGCTGACGCTCCCCGAGCCGGTCCCGCTGGGGGTCACGCCGCTGATCCAAGGGGTGGACGTGCTCGCCGTCCAGGAGCAACTCCCAGCCGTCATGGTGATGGTGGCGCTCGACGTCGTGCCAGCCGCCCCCACGGAGGCGCTGCTCACCGGGAGCGACGCCGAGCACCCAGCGGCTTGGTTCACGGTGAACGTGTTGCCTGCGATGGTGATGTTCCCGCTGCGCGCGGGGCCCGTGTTCGCCGCGAAGGTGAAGTTGACGTTCCCCGATCCGGTCCCGTTGGCGGTCACACCGGTGATCCACGAGACGGCCTCCGAGGTCGTCCACGGACACGCGCCGTTGGACATGACCAGCCCCACGGAGGACGAGCCCGCCGCCGCGCCCACGCTCGCGCTGCTGCTGGCGAGGTTCCCGGTACAACCCGATGCTTGGTTGAGCGTGAAGGATGCGCCGCCTGCGTTGATGGTGCCCGAGCGCGCGGGCCCAGTGTTGGCGGTGAAGCTGTAGCTCAACGAACCCGAACCCGAGCCCGACGCGCTCGTCGTCAACCAGGCCGCGTTCGAGTTCGCGCTCCACGAGCAGGAGCTGGTAGCGGTCATGGTCGCCGTCCCGCTCCCCGCCGACGCGGTGCGGCTCGTCGACGTGGGCGTGAGCGCGTAGCTGCACGACGCCGCGGCTTGCCGCACCGAGAACGAGGTCGCGCCGATGGAGATGAACGCGTTGCGCGCTGAACCGGTGTTCGCCGCGACGGTGTAGTTGAGGGTGGTCGGCCCGCTCCCGGACGCTGGAATCCCCGAGATCCAGGCGGGCGCGCCGGAGCTGGTCCACCCCCCCTGGCAGCCCAGGTCCGAGCCTGGCGAATAGGTCGCCGAGAACGCCCCCCCAGACGCGGCGACCGACTGGATGCTCGGGGCCACCGAGCCCGTGTTGAAGCACACGGGCGTGATCGCCGCGGGCCCCGTCACGGTGACGGTGAAGTCGGCGGCGTCGGTCGCGTTGGCGCCGCTCACGACCATCTCGAAGAAGTAGGTGGAGCCCGTGCAGGTCGCGCAATTGGTGAAGACGCGCGAGACCGAGTTGGTGCCCTGCACACCGGTGAGGTTCCACCGGTTGGAGCAGGGGAAGTCCTGCTGGAACGTGGGCTGGTAGAAGTCCATCGCGATGGGACCCCCGCCCGTGCGCGTGGCCGTGACAGTCCAGTTGCCAGCCGCCGGGAGCGTCACCCGCAGCGTGTTGAACGTGCGGACCGTCGAGGGGTTCGGATCGAGACCGTTGCACGCGCCGTTCGGACGGGTCCAGGTGTTCGGGAGCTCCGTGCGGGGGAAGTGCCCCGTGAAGGTCTGAGCGCTCAAAGGTGCGGCTGCCGCCAGGGACAGCAAGAAGCACGAGAGCGCGGCGGAGACACGGGACCGGGGGACGATGCGTACGTTCACGCTCCCAACGTACGCTCAATGTGGACATGGCGCACGCAGCGTTCGAGAACGTCACCTAGGTGAATTGTCCAATGTTCACGAGGCTTTCTCGTGATCTTCGAACAGGATCGGGTGGGGTGTTCGGGCACGCGACACGAGAACGCCGCCGCGCGCTCCTGCCTCAGCGCCGGGATCGCCCCAGCTGCGCCCGCTGCGCCAGCGCGCCGAGCTTGGCCAGCGCGGCGTCGGTGCGGTCGTCGAAGGGGCTCGCGCAGTTGATGCGGACGAAGCCTCGGTGCCGCCCCGTGGCCGAGAACAGCGGTCCGGGCGCGACACCCACGCCTTGCTTCAGCCCCTTGCGGTAGAGGTCGATGGCGTCCACCCCCTCGGGCAGCTGGACCCACAGCACGTGCCCGCCGAGCGGGCGGGTGCAGCGGGTGCCTGGGGGGAAGTGGCGCCGTACGGCGAGACCCACCGCCATGACCTGCTCCCGATAGGCGTCGCGCAGACGCCGCAGGTGGGTGTCGTAGCCGCCACTCTCGAGGTAGCTGGCGACCACCAGCTGGGGCAGGCTCGCGCTCGCGAAGGACACGGCCAGCTTGGCGTCGAGCACGGCGTCGTAGAAGCGCCCGGGGACGACCCAGCCCACCCGCAGGCCAGGGGCGAGCACCTTGCTGACCGAGCTACACAGCAGCACCCAACCGCTTCGGTCGAACGACTTGAGCGTGGTCGGGCGGTGCCCGTCGTGGGCGAGCTCGCCGTAGATGTCGTCCTCGATGAGGGGCACCTTGGCGCGGGTACAGAGCCCGACGATGCGCTGCTTGGCGCGGTCGGACAGCAGGCTCCCGCACGGGTTGTTGAAGTTGGGGACCAGCACGCACGCGGCGGGGCCTTCCCCCAGCAGCTGCTCGAACGCACGCAGGTCCACGCCCTGCTCCGGCGTGCTCGGCACCTCCACCGGCACGCGCCCCATGAACTGGATCTTCTCGATGATGCCGAAGTACGTGGGGGACTGGACCAGCACGCGGTCCCCCGGGCGCGTCGTCGCGGCGAGGCAGAGGTACATGCCCTCCATCACGCCCGTGGTGGTGATGATGTCGCTGGGCTGGAGCGTGGCCCCGCCATCCGCCGCGTGGGCGGCGAGGACGCGGAGCAGCTGCGGGGGGCCTGGCGGCAGCGCATAGCCGAAGGCCAGGTCGGGCTGCTCGCGCGCCAGCTGCGCGGAGAGGCGCGTGAGCGTGCGCATGGGCAAGTGCACCGGGTCGGGCAACGCCGTGCCGAGCGCCACGAGGTCCGGCGTGGCCGTCTCGCGCAGCACGGAGAGGCCGCGCAGGCGCTCGTCCTCGGGCAGCGGGGCCGTGGGCTCGGGCGCGGGCAGCCACAGGCGCGGCGTGTCTCGCACGAAGTAGCCCGAGCGTGGTCGCGCCTCCACCAGCCCGCGCGTCTCGAGCACCCGGAAGGCGTGCTGCGCGGTGGCCACGCTCACGCCCCAGCGGTCGCGCAGGTGCCGCACGGAGGGCAGCCGGTGCCCGGGAAGCAGCGTTCCGTCCTGAATCAAGCGCTCGAGGCGCTGCGCGACGTCTTCGTAGAGCATGACAGTTGGTGTCCGCGGGGGCAGTACAGATGGTTCTCGATCCATCTGTACCTGTCAAACTGTCTAGACACTGCATCTGTGCCTATCCGCGTGTGCGGGCCAGGCTCTGTGCATGCCCAGTCAGACCCACGCGCCGCTCGTCCTCGAGCCTCCCCTCTCCTCCACCCCCGCGCGCCGTGACACCGCTGTCGGACTCGCCCTCGGCCTGTGTGCCGTCGCCGCCTTCAGCCTGACCATGCCCATGACCCACCTGGCGCTCGAGGGCTTCACGCCGCTCGCGCTCGCGCTCGGTCGTGCCTCGATCGCGGCCGTGCTCGCCGCCCTGCTGCTCCGAGCACGCAGGGCCCCCTGGCCGGGTACCCGTCTCGCGCTGCGCTTGGCAGGCGTCGGCCTGAGCGTCGCCGTAGGCTTCCCGATCACCATCGCGCTCGCCATGCAAGAGGGCAGCGCCTCCCAAGCGGGTGTGATCTTGGGCTTGGTGCCCATGGCCACCGCCGGCTGGGCCGCGCTCCGCTATGGCGAACGCCGCCCTGCCCGCTTCTGGTGGATGTCCCTCGCGGCGACGGCGACCGTGGTGGTGTTCGCACAGCGTCAGGGCGGCGGGGCCCTCCGCGGCTCGGACTTGCTGCTGCTGCTCGCGGTGGGCTTCACGACGCTGGGCTACAGCCAGGGCGCGCAGCTCACGCGGCAGCTCCCCAGCGTGGACGTCATCGCATGGGCCGTGTTGCTGGTGGCGCCTTTGACTGTCCCGTGGGCCGCGCTCGAGCTGCGGGCCATGACGGCGTGGCCGAGCCCCGCTGCGCTCGGGGGGCTCCTCTACGTGGGCACCGTGTCGCAGCTGCTCGGCTTCATCCCGTGGTACACGGCGCTCGCGCGTGGTGGGGTCACGACGGTGAGCCAGGTGCAGCTGCTCCAGCCGTTCTTCACGTTCCTGGCGGCGGCGTGGCTCCTGGGCGAGGCGCTGCCACCCGAGCTGTGGGCCGTGGGCGCGACCGTCGCGGTGTTCGTCTGGATCGGCCGCCGCGCTTGAGCACGCACTCTATGGGGCAGCGCAGGTCTCGCTCAGCGTGCTGCCGCTCACGCTCGGGTCTCCGGAGGCCAGCACGAAGATACCCGGATACCCGTTGGTCTCGAAGCCCAGGCTCTCGTTGTCGCACAGCGTGGAGCGGCTGATGCGCATCGCCCCCGTGCGGTTGTTGCTGACGAAGAAGATGCCGCCACCGCCCTCGTTGGCGACGTTGTCGTGAAGCTCGCTGCCGCACAGGCTGAGCGTGAAGCGGTTGCCGTCGTTCGCGATGGCGCCACCGTTGCCGCCTCCCGGCGTGCCTGGGCGCATGGGGTTCGCGCCGTTGCCGGTCGCCTCGTTGTGCGTGAAGACCGAGTTGATGACCGTGAACGACACGCCGATGCTGCCCAGCGCCCCGCCGTTGGAGCAGTGGTTGCCCAGGTCGCTGGCCCCACCGAAGGTGCTGTTGACGATGTAGATGGGCTCGTCGCGGTACTGGTCGAAGGCGCGGATGGCGCCCCCCGCGTTGTCCTGCCCGACGGCGTCACACGCATTGCGGAAGAAGCGCGAGTTCACCACGCGCAAGCGTCCGCCACGCACGAAGATGGCGCCGCCTCCGTCCGGGTCCTCCCCGCTCGCGTCGCCATCGACGAAGGTGATGTTCTGGATGCTCAGCCGCGGGTGGTCCTGGTCGTTGCAGTGGCTGGTGGTCCACACCTGGGCCTGGTCGCACGTGTTCATGTACAGGATGCGCCGCTGCCCGCCGCCGCTCAGCGTCACGAGACCACCGCCGTCGATCACGATCTCCGGGCCCGTGTCGTTGAACACCTTGGCGGTCTCCTCGAGCGTGATGGTGACGGGGTCCGGGCCGCAGTCGAAGGTGATGACCCCACCCGCCGCGACCGCGTCGACGAAGGCCTGCGAGGTGCAGCTGCCCGGCGTGCCCGTACCGACCACCGTGCGGGGAGCGCTGACGTCCAGGGGGGCCCCATCCGCGGGCACCGGGCAGGCGGCGTCTTCCGTCCCTGCTGGCGGACCCGACGCGGGGTCGGCAAGCAGGTTGGGGAACGACACACCGCCGCCTCCACCGCAGGAGAGCGAGGGCGCGAGGGCGCACGCGAGCACGAGCGACGCGCCGCGGAAGCGCGGGCGAACCGGGGTCGGGGAGAGGCTCATGCCGCACAGCGTATCGCGGGTCGAGCGCGCATTCAGCGTCCCCATCCATGGGCAAGGGGCTCGGGCACAGCTTGGTCGTGCCGTGGCGCGTGAACCGCTCGACGAGACCGGCGCACTTCAGAGGGACGACGCCGCGAACGAGACCCGTCAGGGCTCTTCGTACGGGAAGCGCTCCATGTGCTTCTGGATGCGCGCCACCTCGCTCGACATCTGCGCGCGCCCCCAGGCCACGGCTTGGTCCATCTGCTTGGCGCTGGGCAGCAGCGTCACGGGCGAGAGCGTGGGCCGGAACGCGACGCGGCGGTGCATGTAGCGCTTGTTGAGCGCGACCTGCAGCTGGAGCACCCGCTCGCCCACGTTCATCCACGCGTGCCCGATGCTCATCTGCGGCGACAAGCAGTCGAAGGCCAGGTAGTAGCAATTGCGCGTGCCGATCTTGCCGGCGTGCACCTGACGCCAGGCTGTGCGCGCCGGGACGTTGTTCGCGACGCCGCCATCCACCATGGCGTCGATCTCTTCGCGCTCCATCAGCGCCGCCGCGATGGAGTGCATGCTCGGGTCGTCGCGCGCGATGTCGTAGTGGAGGATGCCGGGGATGGCCGCCGAGAAGCCCGCGGCGTCGATGGCGTCGAAGTTCGCCGTGAGCGTGTCCCCACCCAGCACGACCTCCTTCACGACGCGTGGGTTCACGAAAGACCACATGCGCACCATCTGCGTCGCGACGCGCGCGCGCAGCTCGAGCCGCCCGGGGCGTCGGTCCTGCGGCAGGTGGTGCGAGATGGCGTAGGCCTCGGGCGACTCCTCGAGGGCCCCGCGCCGCACGCCACCGACCACGGCCTCGAACGGGATCTGCAGGTCCGAGAGGCGCATGGGGCTGCCATCCGGGTTGCGGAAGCCATCCTGCAAACCGTGGTGCAGGTACAGGCGGAAGATGCCCGGCAGCCCGTAGCGCGCACGCATGGAGATGAAGCGGAAGACCTCGTCGCGGCGCAGCTTCTTCGCGCGCTCGAGGTGCTCGGCGTAGTCCCCCTCGCGCTCCTTCGCACGGAACAGGCCAAGCACCGCACCGATGGACGACCCGATGATGTAGCCCGGGATGAGCCCCCCGCGCTGCATGACCTCCCACGCCCCAATGTAGACGTAGCCGGCCCCGCCACCGCCGCCCGCGATGCTGACGAGGGTCTTGATGCCCACCTCGTCGTCCAGTTCCTGCGCGGAGAAGTCGTTGACGTGCGCGTCCAGCACGGCACGCCTCGTGGCGGGCACCCGGTGCGCGATGGTCTCGTAGGCGCGGTTCACCTCACGCAGGCGCTTGTCCGTGTCGCGCGTGTGCAAGAGGGGCCGGCTCATGACGCCCACCACCATGCGCCGGTAGTCGTCGAGGGCCGGGATGACCACGGGCACGTCGCGGCGCCCGCTGAGGCCCCCCTTGGCGGCCGCGCCCGGCTGGAAGCGGTGCAGTCCCGCGAACGACAGGGCGTAGCGGAGCTCGTGCTCGCGACGCCGGGAGATGGCGCCGGGGTGCTCGAACAGCGCGTCCACCAGCTTGGACTCCATCCGCTGGAGGGTGAGGAGGGTCTCGACGTCAGCAGAGCTCATGGGGGGTGCCGTGACCGTACCAGACGCGCCCGAGGCAGCGAAGAACGAGGCTGATGTTCGCGCTATGGGATGCGCCGAGAGCGACACTCCGCTGTTGAACCTTGACGGTGTAGGTCGCGGTACGCCACAGTGCACGCCTATCCGGGTTGTTTGTGGTCCAGACGACCGAAGGGGAGACGATGAGCGCACACGACCAGGACGACCCGGCAGATCAGGCGCGTGACGCGGCCACCAGCGGGGCAGTACAGGTGGCGACGGCTGCCGCCCAAGACCCGTCCTCCGCGGGCGCGGCTGCGCAGGCGGCAGGTACCCAGGCGGCGGCGCAGGGCGCGCAGGCCGGGCTGGCCGAGGCGGGGGTCCCGACCGAGGTCGCGCAGGGGGCCACTTCCGTCGCTGCGGGTGCGGTGTCCGGGGGAGCGGCTGGCGCGGCCCAGGCCGGAGCGGGCGCGGCCGGTTCCGCTGCGGGGTCTGCGCTATCCGACGCCGGGGTGCCCCCCGCGGTCGCGGGAGCCGTCACCAGCGCCACCACGCAGGTGGCGGGCGCGGCCATGGCGCGCGCCGACGCGAGCGTCCAAGGCGGCGGCGGTGGAGGTTCCTCGGGCGCGTCGTCGGGCTCCTTCCCCGGCGACATCGCGCGCCTGGCGGAGCAGCTCTCCGCGGCCGTCCTGAGCAACGTCGACGACACGGCGCAGGCGGTGTTCCACTTCGAGTGCCCCGGCAGCGACGTGACGTGGGTCGTCGCGTCGGTCGACGCCCAACAAGCCATGAACGAGCCGTATCGCGTGGACATCGACCTGCGCACGGACGACATGACGGTCGAGGGCGGGCAGCTGCTGGGACAGTCGTGCGCGCTGCTCATCGAGCGCGGCACGGTGCAGCATCGCCTCTCGGGCGTCGTGGGCTCGGTGCGCACGGGCAGCACGGCGCGCGACCAGGTGTCCGTCCACGTGCGCGTGGTCCCGGCCCTGTGGGGCCTCTCGCAGCAGCGGGACACGCGCATCTTCCAAGACCTGCCCGTGCCCAAGATCCTCGCCACCGTCCTCGAGGCGGCGCTGCAGCCCTACCAGCGCAAGGTGGTGCTGGAGCTGGAGCGCGCCTACGCGGTCTGCGAGTACCGCGTTCAGTACGACGAGACCACGCTCGACTTCGTGACGCGGCTCATGGAGGAAGAGGGCATCGCCTACTGGTTCGACCAAGAAGACGACCACGAGGTGATGGTGCTCTCGGACTCGCCGGCCAAGTACCGCGAGCTGGTCAGCCTGCACGATCGCGAGCTGGACTTCGTGTCCCGCGACAACGCCGTGGAGGGCAAGGAGAACGTCCGCGAGTTCCACATGCTCGCGCAGATGACGCCCAACGCCGTGGTCACGCGGCACTTCGACTGGACGCACCCCTCGCACCCCGTGTCGGCCACGGCGGAGGCGTCCGCGCCGGCCGAAGGTGACCCCGTGCACGGCGCCGTCGTGGGGCCTCGCCGCGAGCTCTACGAGCACGACACGCGGCCGCTCACCTTCTCCGAGTATAGCGACGGGAACGGCTTCGGCGCGCACGACTCCGAGCCGCAGACCGGCTTGCGCTACGAAGCGCACTTGGTGCGGGCGCACGTGGCCTCCGGGGTCTCGACCGCCATCGGCATGATGCCCGGCGTCGCGTTCGAGCTGCTGGGTCACCCCATGCCCGAGCTGGACGGGCGCTACGTGGTGCTCACCGTGAAGCACCACGGCCTGGACCGCGATGGCGGCGCGCAGCGCGAGGCGTACTACAACGAGTTCACGTGCATGCTGGCCGAGCAGATGGCGCGGCCCGTGCGCAGGACGCCCAAGCCCCGCGTGCTGGGCATGCAGACCGCCACGGTGGTCGGTCCGGCCGACGTCGAGATCCACACGGACCCCCACGGCCGCATCCGCGCACAGTTCCACTGGGACCGGCTGGGAGAGCGTAACGAGCACAGCTCCTGCTACATGCGCGTCATGCAGCCGTGGGCGGGCGCGGGCTGGGGCTTCATGTTCCTCCCGCGCATCGGCATGGAGGTGACCGTCACGTTCTTGAACGGCGACCCCGACCAGCCGCTGGTCACCGGCACCGTCTACAACACGGAGAACGCGCCGCCCTACCCGCCCCACGAGGAGCTCACGAAGAGCACCATCAAGACGCGCTCCAGCCCCACCCCCGCGGACGAAGAGGAGTTCGGCTACAACGAGCTCACCTTCGAGGACAAGAAGGGCGCCGAGGAGATCATCCTCCACGCGCAGATGGACCTCAACGAGACGGTGGAGAACAACCACACCACCACCGTGCACGGGAGCCACACGAACACGGTGGACGGCGGTGACAGCGAGTCGGTGGGTGGGGACCAGTCGCTGAGCGTGTCCGGCAACCGCACCAAGACGGTGTCCAAGGACGAGACCATCACCGTGACCGGCAAGCGCACCCAAGAGGTGACGGGCGCGGAGGAGGTCAAGCTCCACAACACCTACTCGCTGACGGTCGACCAGACGTCGTCCACCACGGTCACGGGCGCGGTCTCCGAGAAGTACCAGGCCGGGCGCACCACCACGGTCACCGGCAAGGACGTCGAGACCGTCAGCGACGGGAAGTCGGTGTCGGTCACGGGAGGCGCGCTGTCCATGGACGCCAGCGTCTCCGCCAGCATCACGCACGCGGGGGCGCACACGCTGGCGCTGCAGGACCGGGTGGACCTCAGCACCAGCACGGACTTCACGGTCACCAACGGCTCGTCCAGCATCTCGTCGTCGGGCGGCACGCTCACGCTCAGCGCCACCACCATCGAGCTCACCGTGGGCGGCGCGTCCATCGTCATCGGCGCGGACGGAATCAGCATCGCCGGCCCCAAGGTCGCGGCCACTGGCCAAGGCAGCACGTTGGAGCTGACGCCATCGGGCGCGGCGCTGAGTGGCCCGAAGATCACCTCCAGCGCCATGGGCACGCACGAGATCACGGGCGGTCTCGTGAAGATCAACTGAGGGCCGCCGTGAACCGCGCCATCCAGCGAGTGAAGGCAGAGCTGCAAGCGTTCGTGGACCAACGCGACGACTTCGTGCAGGTCATCCACGCCTTGGACACGGAGTTCGCGATCATCCTGTCGGCCCTGAAGGCCGTGGAGGACGAGACGCCTTCGGACATCTTCTTGCAGTTCGCCGTGCCCTGCACGGGGCTGGACGACTACGTGGAGTCCATCTTCGTGCGCGTGGAGGCGTGCCTGGCCGAGGCCGACAAGGTCCGCGCCGAGGATGGCGAAGCGCCACTGCCCAGCCTCCCGGCCGTCTGTCGGGACGCGGGTGTCCATGTGATCGACCGTCTCCGCGCGATGATGGCGCACGTGCGCACGCTCGCTGGCGACCCCCTGGACCGGCACGTGGTGTTCGCGTTTCTCCCGCTCGAGATTCGCGACAAGGCGGCCTACGCCACGGTGGTCTCGGGGTTGTTCCCGCGCGTCGGACACGAGCCCTGGATGCAAGGCATCCGCATCTTCGTGCGCGACGACGCGGCCGCGCCCTTCATCGTGCCGTACCTCGGGCGGGAAGGGATCGAGGACTTGCGGGTGCTCGAGGCCGACTTGTCCTTCCACGCGCTCGCGGACGCCATCGCGGACGAGACGGCCGACCCGAACGCGCCCATGCAGCAGCGGGCGATGGGCCTGATCCAGCTGGCGGGCATCGACATCGCGCACAAGCGCCTCCCAGAGGCCGCGAGCAAGTTTCGCGCCGCCTACCAGTACTTCGCCAGCTCCGGGAGCGTCCCCTACGCCGCGCTGTGCCTGCACGGGATGGGGTTGGCCGCGGAGCGCGGCGGCGTCTTGGAGCGCGCCAAGTCCATCTATCAGCAAGGACTCGCCGTGGCGGGGCCGGAGTTGCTCGCGCTGCCCATCTCGCTGCTGTTGACCACCAGCCTGGGCGACGTCTGTCACGCGCTGCGGCAGCACGAGGAGGCGCTGGGCTACTACGAGCTGGCCGACCAGGTCGCCAGCAAGCTGACCAACCTGTCCGCCAAGATCGACGTCATGACCAAGCAGGGGGACGTGCACCGCGACGCGCGTGACGTCGCGCGCGCCCAAGCGCGGTGGATCGCCGCCGCGAGCCTCTGCAAGGAGTTCCGCATGTTCCATCAGTGGCGGGAGCTGCTCACGCGGCAGCACGCGCTGTGCAAGCGCGAGGGGCTGCGCGAGCGGCTGCGCGAGATCGAGGACGAGCGTCGCGTGGTGGACGAGCTGGAGAGGAGCACGGCAGCATGAGCCCGCAACCGCCACACCCGGCGCGGACGGCGACGGCCAACCAACAGCGGCTCGCAGCGGCGCGCCCCGAGGGGCGACCACGCGCGCTGACCGTCCCCGAGGTCGCGCGCCCGACGACGCAAGCCGACGCCAACATCAACATGCTGGTGGCCAGCCTGAACACGAGCACGGCGGCCGTGGTGACGCCCCCCAACCCCGAGCACGGGGCGCTCGGCGTGGCGCAGTCCGTGTTGGGCGGGGTGCTGGGGTTGGTGGGCGCCCCCTTCGACCTCATGGACACCGGCATCGCGATGGCCGCCAACGCGGTGTTCGGCAACGGCGTGGCGCTGCCTGCGCTGACGCTGGGCGCCATGCACGTGGGCAGCATGCACGGGCACCTGCACCCGCCCAGCCTGATCCCACCTGCGCCCATGGTGCCCCTGCCCAGCCTCGGCGTCGCGCAGCTGGCCTCCTGCGCGTCCGTGCTGATCGGCGGCATGCCCGCCATCCGGGCCGGGGACATGGGCGTGGCGCTCACGTGCGTCTCGCTCGCGCCGGTGTTCGAGATCGGGACGGGCTCCAGCAACGTGTTCATCGGAGGCGCCCGGGCGGGTCGCGCGATGGACCTCACGCTGCACTGCAACCCGATGGGCGGGGGCGCGTTCATGATCGGCATGGCCGTCGCAGGCGCCGCGCTCGGCGTGCTGGGGGCCGCGACCTCCGCGATGGACTCGTCCGCGTCGAGCGACGCCGAGGCAGCTGCGTCGGCCGCCGGAGACGCCGCCGCGGCGGAGGCTGCCGGCGCGGCCGCGGCAGGGCAGGCGCTGGGGGCGGCGACCAGCGCAGCCCAAGCGGCGCTGGACGTGGCGGCGCTCGCGTTGATGCTGATGTGCGGCAAGGACCCGGGCGTCGGCCCTGGCATCGGCATGATGGTCCCGCTGCAGGCGAACGTCCTGATCGGCGGGGTACCCATCCCCAACTCGCTGGACATGGCCAAGGACCTGTTCAAGGCGGCGCGGCGCCTCGCTCGCGCGGCTCGGGGGCGCGTGCGTCGTCGAGCAGGACACGGGGAAGACGCCACCACTCACGGGCACTGCGACACCTGCTGATGTCTGCGCCTTCCAACAAGCCAGGCTGCGCGTCGTTGGGACCAAGCTGGGTCGGCGACCCGGTCGACGTCATCACCGGCGAGATGCGCGACGAGGCCACGGAGTTCCGTCTCCGAGGCCCTGTACCGTTCGCGTGGGTGCGCCACCTCAGCACGGCGTGGGTGCTCGAACAGCGCCAGAACGGATGGGGGCACCGCCACGCCTTCGACCGCTGCCTGCGCTTCGACCTCGACGGCGTGCGCTACGAGCGACCCGACGGCCCGACCGTCGAGTTCCACGTGCTTTCGCAGGTTGGTGCGCGGGATGCTCGGCAGGGCCACGTGCTGGAGCGCGTGGGCGAGGACCTGTACCAGGTCCGCAAGGTTGGCGAGCCCATCTACGAGCTACGACGGGCGTTCGGGCGCAAGCGCCGCGAGGCCAAGCTCGTCCGCATGGTCGACGGGCTGCACGAAGCGCACTTCGACTACGACGGGCAGGAACGACTGGTGGGCGTCGTGGACTACGCACACCGCACGCTGCGGGTGGAGTACACGCGGGAGGGGCTGCTGCGGGCCATCGTGTGGCTGCGTCCGGAGGGGCAGGTCACGTGCGTGGAGTACGAGTACGACCGCCATGGGTTCCTGCTCGGGGGGCGGGACGCCTACGGGAAGGCCTTCCGCTACGACTACGACGATGCGGGTCGCGTGGTCCGGAAGGTGAACCGACGCGGAGTCGCGTTCGAGTACGTGTACGACGACGCGGGGCGCTGTGTCAGGGCGCGAGGCGAGCACGGGGAAGTCGGGATCACGCTCGCGTACCGTCCAGAGGCGCGGGAGACCACGGTCACCCACGAGTCGACGGACGCACAGTGGATGTACCGCTACGAGCCCGAAGGGACGCTGCGGGAGATCGAGGCGCCGGACGGTGGCATTCACACGTTCGTCCTCGCGGATGATGGGCACGTCGTCGCCGAAGTGGACGCCTCTGGGCAGGTCTGGCCCTACGCCCGAGACGGCGCAGGGCGTGCCTACGGCAAGCGAGATGGCTACGGGTACCTGCGCCCGCTGGACGCGGAGCCGCACCGCGTGGCGCCGGCCCTCGCGCACCGAATGGCCGAGACTGCGTTGGGGTGGGAACATGGTGGACTCGAAGCGCCAGGCTTCGAGGTGCCGTGGGCTACGTCGCTGCCGCCTCAGCTTCCGCTCGAGGCACGGCAGGCGCTGGTGGGCGCCGAGCACACCGGTGTGGAGCGGGAGGTGCGGGACGACTTCGACACGCTCGTGCGCGTCGAGAAGTCGATGTCGGGGCAGGAGGTGCGGCGGACGTATCGCTACGACGGCACCGGCAACACCGAGCGCTTCACGGACTTCGACGGGGGCACTTGGCAGTACGTCTACCGGGAGTGGACACAGCACGTCGAGGAGGTGGACCCACTCGGCGGAGTGACGCAGCTGGAGCACACCCCGTGGGACCGGCTGACGCGGGTGGTGGACCCCGGGGGCACGGAGAGCGCGTACACCTATGACGCGCAGCACCGTCTGGCCGAGGTGCATCGGCATGGGCGGATGCGTGAGCGCTACGTCTACGACCCCATAGGACGGCTGATCGAGAAGCAGGGCCCAGAGGGCAGCGCGCTGGTGCGCTACAAGCGCGGCCCGGGCAGCGTGCTGATGAAGCGCGAAGGCCACGACGGCACGTGCGAGGTGTTCGAGCGGGACGCGCATGGGCGCAAGACCAGCGCCACCAACGCGCAGGCCGCGTGCACGTTTGCGCACACCTACGGGGGACTGCGCACGGCGGACCTGCGCGCCGACGAAGGCGTGCGCACGCGCTTCCTGGGGCGCGAGGCGCTCGAGGTAGAGACGCTCGGGGTGCGCGTGCGCTACCTGCGGCCGCAGGCGGACACGCTGCTGGTGGTGGACCCGACGGACCGCGTGCACCGCGTGCAGCGGCTGGGCGCGGGGATTGTGCGGCGGGAGCTGGCGAGCGGGACCACCGAGGTATCGCAGCACGACGGGCGCGGACGCTGCTGGGGCAAGACGAGCTACTGGGACTCGGGGAGCAAGCGGCCGTGGACGCGCAAGTTCTGGCGGTCGGGCGAGGGCGACCTGCTGGCGCGCGAAGACTCGCTGCGGGGGACATCGCGCTACACCTACGACGCCGCCCACCGGCTGACCAGCGTCACCGACGCCGACGGGCGACAGGGCGAGTACGCTCACGATGCCGCCGGCAACCTGCGCAAGAAGCCGGGCCTGGCCGACGCGCATGTGGGCGGGCGGGACGACGGGCTGGTGCAGGTGGACCGTGGCAACCGGCTCTACCGCGCGAACGGCGACCGCTTTGACTACGACACGCGTGACCACGTGCGTGCGCGGCACGGCGCGTGGGGCAAGCTCGGCTACGAACACGACGCGCTCGACCGCCTGCGACGCATCACGTTTGCGGCGGCTGAAGCGGGCGAGACGTACCCACCCGGGCACCCGGCCTACGGCCTGGAGCTGCACCGCTACGGAGCGCCCGAGACCGTCTGGGAGGCGGACTACGACCCCCTCGGCAGGCGCACCGAGACACGCGTCTACGGCGCTCCCGACGCTACAGGCGAGCGCGCCTGCGCCCGCTCCCGCTTCTGGTGGGACCGGGACCGGCTCGCCGCCGAAGAGGGCCCGGACGGCGCGCTGCGCGTGTACGTGTACGCCGACGTCGAAGCGCTGGTGCCCTTCATGTGGGTGGACTACGCGTCACGCGAAGAAGCCAGCGAGCGCCCTCAGGACGGCGAGCGCTACTATGTCTTCACCGATCACCGCGGCTGCCCCGAGCGCGTGGAGGACGACGGCGGCGAGGTGGTGTGGGAGGCCACCATCCACCCCTACGGCGAGTGCGAAGTGCACGTCGGCGCGGACTTCCACCAGCCCCTGCGCTTTCCTGGGCACTATCACGACGCTGCCACCGGCCTGCACTACAACCGCTTTCGGTACTACTCGCCCGAGCTCGGCCGCTACCTCGAGAGCGACCCCGTTGGCATCGCCGGTGGGCTCAACCTGTACGGCTACTGCAGCGACAGCAACCCGCTGCGCGATGTGGACCTCCGTGGGCTCACCAAGCGCTGCCCGCGCCAGCGCAGTGAGGACGGTGCCGCGGAGGAAGGTGCGGATGCAGAGAGCGCTACACAGCGGCGAGAGACGCTGCGGCAGGTAATCGAAGACATGGGCCTGGACCGAAGCCGTCGAGACGATCGAGCAGTCATCGACATGATGCTCGAAGGCACCGGCATGTCCCGAGCGGATCTCGACGTGACCCCACGCCGTGAGCATGGCGATTCAAGAGCGCTCGGAACCGAGATACGCGATCGGGAACGCACATCTGATCCAACCTACGAACACCCTCCCGACCACGCGGCCCACCACGTCATCCCCGCAAGCGTCGACCGCGACCACCCGATGACCCGCCGAGCACGGGACGAAGGAATCCGGGGCAGACCGCGCGCGGCAGGTGACGCTACCCCGCAGCGGGACGGTGTCGACAGGGCGAATAACGGAATCATGCTGCCCAGTGAGGCGGCGTCCCCGGCAGCGCGCTCCGAACTACCAACCCATACCAGAGGTGGGAGCCGCGATCATCCAGCTTACAACAGGCGCGTCCGCGAGGCGATGGATCGGCGGATGGAGCAATTACCAGGATATGATACATACCCTGACGGAACCCCAGACCTTCGAGGGGTCGACCGCGCTGACCTTGATGCAGCGATCACAGACGTCGAGAATGACCTGCGTGGCATTATTCAGGACTCGGGTGGTCAACACTTGGACGACGTGACAGCGATCGATGATCTTTACAACGACTAACGTGATGGAAACCGCGACATGCCGATAATGTATCCACTTCGACTCGAGACGAACCGCTTTGCCGATGCAGCCGAAGTGTACGACGCCGTCTTTCTCGGCAAACATCGACTCGATGGCAGTCCTCTGGAGTACGCAGCGAACTTCAGTACTGCACTGCGCACCGACTTTATTCATACACCAGAGAATAGAGTCATCGTTTCACGTGACATTGCGGACGCCCTCGCTCAAGTCGGACCCGACGCTAAACGCACGGACGTGATACTCATAGACTCTGACATCGAAACGCGAAAGCCACGCCACGGTGCGCGGGTCTGCCATGACTTCGTAGCCATTCAGATTCCAAATCTGACCGACTCTCTCGACTATACGCGCGTCACTGCGACGCCTAAGACCGTTCACACCACAAAGCCGACGCCCGACCCTGTTCTGGCGTGCGACGACGACATGCCACCCCTCTTTTACTACGGACGCCGCAAGCTGCATGCGTCTGCGGCGGCGCGGCAGGTGTTCGAGAACGCCCGTGAGGTATCCGTTCTGGCGGGCTACGGTCGGAGACGGGACGAAGGTCGCACGCAGGAAATGCAGAAGGTGCTCGACACTAACGCTCCCAGCGACGGTCTTTCACTTTCAGATATCTCGCGAGTGGACGCTCATGGGTTCGACATGCTGTTTTACGCAGCCGAGGTTGGCAATGAAGCCTGGGCAGACGCTCTCATCGCAGCGGGTGCAAACGTCAATCGGCGCAACGCACGCGGAATGACTCCCTTGATGGTGGCAGCGTATCACGGACATGAACACGTGTTTGACCGGCTCACGAGCGTCGGTGCACAGCTCGAAGCGCAGGACCATGCCGGTTGGACTTCTGCTCAATGGAGCGCCTATTGCGGCCACGACGACCTCGCGGTCCGACTACGCAAGATCGTCGGCGCGAGCGACGTACCAGATGTGTTCAGTATTGCTGTCCGGCGTCCGTCGCGAACACTCCTCGCACGATTGGTCGAGACCGGTGAGTATGAAGGTGCGCTTACTTCAGCGTTGGGAGATGCGCACGAATCCTATCAAGCGGTCATTGGACGGAAAGAAGATTATACGGACATTGCTGCGGATTTGATTCGGTACGGCGCTAGTGTTCAATCTTCACTCATTCCATCGAGTGAGTTCTTGCGAATGGCCACGAGTTCGCCGCACCTAGAACTCCTTTCATGGTTGCTCGAGCATGGCGTTCCTGCTGACTCAGCAAGGCACCATGGAGAGACAGCGCTTGCCCGTCTTGCCGGGTGGCCGCCCGAGCTCTCTGCGAAGGCACACCCGGCCATGGTCCTACTTCTCCAGCATGGTGCCGACCCGAAGATCTCGGACAAGTACGGGAACTCGCCAATACACAATGCGCAGCGAGTGGTCGAACGAGCAAAGCAGGACCCCTACGCAAGCGCGGTCGAGATGGATGCGGCGGAGAGGAACCTTACACTTCTACTAGATCATTCCATAGAATATCTCTAACTCTCCAACACAACCGGCATGACACGCGCACTTCAAATCGCTGAAGACTACGGGGTGTGATCCATGGCCCGGTCAGGCAGCCAGTTGAAGGGGCTGCGCGCTGGGGTCGGATTCGGATGGCGCTGGCGCTGGCTTGAGTGTGCGCGTCGCGAAGGCGCCGACGAGTAGCGAGGAGATGTCGTCGTGTCGCCAGAACTCATCCCAGCGACCGCAGAGGCGGAGCATGCGCAGGTTGAAGACGGCCTGGGAGGTCTCTGGCAGGCAGCGGATGCCCGCCACCTTGAGGCGCGTCTGGCTGCCGGTGCGGTGCAAGGACTCCATGGCGCCGGAGCCGATTTGGTAGCCGCGCGGGCGCCACTGCTCGTAGTCGATGCGGTCAGCGTTGTGTTCGATCGCGTTGACCAGCCTGTCGTGTTCCTCCTTGGCGCGCTCCGGAACGACGCCTTCGGCAATGAGCTTCAGGAGTCGGTCGGCTGCGGGAGCGCGCCTACGTCGACGAGCATGAGGCGCATCGTCGGGAGGCATCGTCGGGTCGTCGATGGGCGCGGACGGGCGCTTGCGGTGGCCTCGGCGGGGCTTGGGCGTCCTCGGCTTCTTGCCGCGGCTCTTGCCGAAGAGGGCATCCAGCGCGCGTTGATAGAAGCGCTTGTTGGAAGCCGTGCCCGCCAGGAAGCGCGCGGTGGCGTACTTCGCGAGTGCCTCGAGCAGATGGTAGGCGTCGAGCATCACGACGGCCTTGGGGAAGAGGGGGACGATGCGCTCCTTGATCCACGGCGCACCGTCCGTCACCAGCACCACCTGCACGTTCAGCCCGTTCGCCATGCGGCCATCCGCTGGCACTCGGCCTGTGTCGCGGAGCCACTCGAAGGTCTCCTGGACCTTCTCGCAGTCGCCCCACGTGTACTCGCCTCCGAGGTGAACCGTCGCGCCGTTGTGCCGGTCGATGCACCACACGCGAACGCCGTTGGCCATCTTCCACTGCGCGTCCCAGGTGTCGTCCACGTAGCTGCGCAGCGCGTGCGCGTCGGTCGACGCGTACAGCAGTGGCCGGCCCGTCTTCGGGTCGCGCGTCGCACGGGTCAGCAGCAGCTCCTCGATGTCCTCCGCCGTTCGGTACGTCCACTCTCGGCTCACCAGGGCGCCCACCGTCACCATGTGGCGCGCGATGGTCGTGTCCTCGCGACACGCCGCGCCGTGCGTGAAGAACGACAGCGCCTCCTGCGCGTAGCGGAAGGGGTGATCGCTTCCGAGTCGGCTCTCCCACTCCAGCAGCAGCTCCGACGAGCGACAGTGCTTGAACAAGGGCAGCACTACCGCCTTGGCGGGTGTGTGGGTCACCGTCGCCGCCGCGCTTCGGTCTCGGTACGCGAACCACGGGAACGTTACTGGACCCAGCGTCGTGCTCAACGTGCCGTGGTAGTCGCGGTCGAGCCGCAACGTGACCTGCTTCGCGTCGAGACCGCGCTCCTCGACGTCTCGCTCCGTCGCGCGAGCACACATGCGGCTCAGCCCCGCAGACATCAGCGAGCGTCCGAACTCGATAGAGGTCTTCCACACGTGCTCTTCGAGCGCGCGGGCCGTAGCGCCGTCGTCCACCGCGCGGAGCATCGTCACAAGAGCTTGCTGGACAGCGGCGGTGGCCTCCTCCTTGACCGCCTGATCTTCCGGAGCGTACAACATCGGCTGGTGGCGCCTTCTGAGGCGTGGTGCCTCGGTGGGGTTACGAACGCCACCTCCTACCAACTCCCCCCGGTCACGTCGATCCCCTCAGACGGCCTCCGTGACCGGGTCATGAATCACGCCCAAGACTACGTCCGCGCTATCGCGAATGGTGACAAAACGACAGCAACTTCGCTTCTATACCGCAGTTCCCTGGAGAATCACCCGCTTTTGGCGGGGGCACAGTTGGAGAAGCGTCGGAAGATCGTTGGGGTGACTTGGCAAGACCGTGCGGAGCGTCTCGAGCAGGAGTTCGCAGAGGAGAGCGCGTTCTGGTCGCACGCTCGAATCGTCGATTCCACGACTAGGGTGGTAGAGCCTGGCGCCAGCGAAGAAGCCTACTTCCTCATCGAGCATCCTTCGACATCGGAGCCCGAATGGCGATGCATCGTCATGCGCATGGGCGATTCGGAGTGGCAGGTCGATGAGAAACAACGCACTCACACGGGGCGTATCGTTGCGTACATACCCGATGCTCCCTGTCTCTTCTCGGACGCCTGGTTGAAGGCGTATGAGGATTTGTTCTCAGGTCGCGCAGAGTCACGTGAACCTTCGGAGCTCGTGGTTCCGGTACGCGTATTTGCAAAGGAGCACGAGAGAGAGGTGCGTTTGTGCAACTACTCTGTGCTGAGTAACGAAGCGCGAGTGGTCGTGGAGAATCATGTTTCCGTTCTGGAGGTCGCGACGTCGCTGAACAAAGACGTTGGCGTTCGGCTGGCACAGATCGCAGCATTTGGCAGAGTTCTGCTTACGTTTGCGGAGTTGGGTGCTCCCGTGGTCTATCTTCCGACCACCAACGTGATGGTCGAGAGCGCCCAACTCCGTTGTTTTCTCGCGCGACGCGACGCGGCGGCGGACGAGTTGGGTGCCGTGTGGGTGTCGTTTCAGAACGACGGCGAGCAGTACTATACTCGTGGCATGAGCATATTCGGATTCTCCGAGATTGAAGTTCCGATCGAGGACGACTTGGAAGGCGCTCGTGATCTTTGCGCGAACATCGCGATCTACTGTCTTCAATCAATGACAGGCGTTCGGCCAGGCGACACGCTCGGGTCCTCGGGTGGACCTACGCTATGCGCACGGCACGGTCGTCGAGGGCCGAGCGACAACGAAACATATGGGATTCACGGGTCTGTTCGCATTGAACGAAGTCGTTAGAACACGCGTGAGCGGCGCGGCGGCAACGATGCGATGTCCGCACGACGGTGCGCCGCGTCACAACCTCCCCACGCCCCGACCGCGCACTGACCCTGCGTCGCTCGCGCCAGCGCTGCGCTCCCAACGCATGTCGGCCACTGCCCGCTTTGACAACTGAAGAGGTCTGACGCCGGCCCGTTCCCGCCGACGATCGGGCGGATGCGGGCCCACCTTGTAAACGGGCCGACCTGGTCCGCACCGTTCGCGTGGGACGCCGGCTACATGACCCGCAAGGTCAACCGGCGCGGGCACGCCTTCGAGTACGCGTACGACGGCGCCGGGCGTTGCACGCGGGCGCGCGGCGAGCACGGCGAGGTGGCGCTGCTGCTGACGTACCTGCCCACGAAGCAGTGCACGCTGGTGACGCACGAAGAGAACGGCGCGCAGTGGTGGTACCGGTACGAGCCCACGGGGACGCTGCTGGAGATTGAAGACCCGTACGGCGGCATCCGGTCGTTCCAGCTCGACGAGCGCGGGCAGCCGGTCGCGGAAGTGGACGCGACCGGACAGGTGTACCCGTACGTGCGCGACGCGGCGGGTGCGGTGCTCGGCAAGCGCGACCCCACGGGGCACGTGCGCCCGCTGGACGCGGCTCCGCACGAAGTGGCTGCGGCGCTCGAGTACGAAGGCCCCGAGGTGGCGCTCGAGTGGGAGCACGGCCGGCTGGTGCCGTTGGGCTTCGACGTGCCGTGGTCGGGCTCGTTGCCGCCGCAGGTGCCGGCCGCGGCGCGGGCCGCGCTGGCGGGGGCGGAGGTGGCGGGGGTCGAGCGGGAAGAGCGCGACGCGTTCGACACGCTGGTGCGCGTGGAGAAGTCGATGGGCGGCGAGGTGCTGCGGCGCACGTACCGCTACGACGGCACCGGGAACCTCGAGCGCTACACGGACTTCGACGGGGGCACGTGGGAGTACGTGTTCCGGGAGTGGACGGCGTGTGTCGAGGCGCACGACCCGCTGGGCGGGGTGACGCGCTTCGAGCGCAGCGGCTGGAACGACCTGCTGGGCGTGGTGGACCCCGGCGGCACCGAGAGCCGCTACGAGTACGACCTGAAGCGGCGGCTGGTGACGGTGCAGCGCCACGACAAGGTGCGCGAGCGCTACACGTACGACGCGGTGGACCGGCTGAGCGCGAAGCTGCGTGAGGACGGCACGCCGCTGGTGCAGTACACGCACGGCCCGGGCGCGTTGCTGAAGAAGCGCACCACGTGCGACGGGCAAGAAGAGACGTTCGAGCACGACGCGCGGGGGTACAAGACGCTCGCCGCGAACGCAGCCGGCGAGTGCCGCTTCGAGCACACGGCGGGGGGCCGTCGCAAGGCGGACCTGCGCGACGACGAGGGCGTGCGCGTGCGCTTCGCGGGCGAGCGCGTGCTGGGCATCCAGACGCTGGGCGTGGGGGTGCAGTACCACTACCCGAGCGGCGACACCGTGCTGGTGGTGGACCCGACGGACCGGGTGCACCGCGTGCAGCGGCTGGGCGCGGGCATCGTGCAGCGGGACCTGGCGAGCGGCGTGACGGAGGTCTCGCAGCACGACGGGCGCGGGCACTGCCTGAGCAAGACGCGCTTCCGCGGTGGGGCGGACCGCGTGGAGCGCCCGTGGACGCGGCGCTTCTGGCGCTCGGGTGAAGGAGACCTCCGAGCGCGGGAGGACTCGCTGCGCGGGACCACGCGCTACGCATACGACGCGGCGCACCGGCTCGCGACGGTCACGCACGCGGACGGCCGGGAAGAAGCGTACACGCACGACACAGCCGGCAACCTCCGCCAGAAGCCGGGCCTACGCGACGCGCACGTGGGCGGGCGCGACGACGGGCTGGTGCAGCTCGACCGCGGCAACCGGCTGTACCGCGCGAACGGGGACCGGTTCGAGTACGACGAGCGGGACCACGTCCGGTCGCGTTCGGGAACGTGGGGCAAGCTGGTCTACGAGCACGACGCGCTCGACCGCTTGCGGCGCATCTCGTTTGCGGCGGCAATGGCGGGGGAAGCGTACCCGCCCGGGCACCCTGCGTACGGGCTGGAGATACACCGCTACGGCGCGCCCGAGACGGTGTGGGAGGCGGACTACGACGCGCTCGGCAGGCGCACCGAGGTGCGTGCCTACGGTGTGGGCGCGGATGGCCAGCGCGTGTGCGAGCGCAGCCGCTTCTGGTGGTACGGGGACAGGCTCGCCGCGGAGGAAGGTCCGACGGGGTCACTGCGTGTGTATGTCTACATCGACGAGCGCGCGCTGGTGCCGTTCATGGCGGTGGACTACGCGTCGCGCGAAGAAGCCACCGAGCGCCCGGAGGACGGCGAGCGCTACTACTACTTCACCGACCACCGGGGCTGCCCCGAGCGGGTCGAAGACGACGATGGCGAGGTGGTCTGGGAGGCGACCGTGCATCCGTACGGCGAGTGCGAGGTGCACGTCGGCGCGGACTTCCACCAGCCACTGCGCTTTCCGGGGCACTACCACGACGCGACCACGGGCCTGCACTGCAACCGGTTTCGGTACTACTCGCCCGAGCTCGGTCGGTATCTCGAGAGTGACCCCGTCGGCATCCAGGGCGGGCTCAACCTGTACGGCTACTGCGCCGATGGGAACCCGCTGCGGGACGTGGACCTCCGTGGGCTTGCGTGCCCGGACGATTGTCCTCCTCAGGCGACGCCGGAGGGGGGCGCGGACAGCGAAGGAACGCTAACGGGTAACCGTCCCGGCGAAGTAGGGGGCTACGGCGAACTCACGGACGCACGAGCCAGTACCCGCCGCGGCGACGCGGAAATGGTCGCATTGGACATGGACCACATTCCCTCATTTCGCGCATGTCAGGGCGCGATGGAGGCTGTGCTCGGACGCCCGCTAGAGCCCCACGAGCTCAACGTTCTCCGTGATCACCTCAGTGCGGTGGCTACCCCGCGAGACGTTCATCGCGGGGACAGTCCGACCTACGGAGGGCGCAACCGCAGCCGGGAAGTGCCTGGCGGCGCACGGCTCCACGAGAGCGACTCTGGCGACCTTCGAACGGCGGCAGAGCGAGATCTGGGCGCTCACCGTGCCGCCATGGTAGAACGTGGTCATTCGACTGATGATGTTGACGCTTCAGTGAATTCACTTCGACAACGAAACGATGACATAGGAACCTACGACATGCCGCGGATGGCTCGCGATCTTGGTTTTATTGAAACGGACGATGACTAGGCAGAAACCCATGAACAAAGACGACATGCTCGATCTAGCACTCGAAGTCATTGGCACACCAGGAAAGTCTCCCAGGGCAGAGATGGCGCGTTCCACGTTTTCACCAAAGATTGATATATCCGAAGATAGAATCCACGAATCATACGACTCACTCGGCATGAGCATGATGACCGATCGCGACGAAGAGATGGTGATATCCATTTCATTCTACGGACGAAAGATGAATCGTTGGCAGGGTGAGCAATACACAGGCAATCTCCCGAAGGGGTTGGCATTCGGAATGCTACCCGCTGAAATACACTCCCTCCTCGGAGCACCTCTCCAGAGGGGTGTAAACTGGGAAAAGTGGGATTTCGGTGACTACACGCTCCGCACCGAGCACAATAGTAAGTGTGAAGGCCCGCTTCGCGTCGTGACGTTGGGGCTGAGCTAGGCACGATGCCGGTGTGCCTTCAAGCTCAACTGCTGTGGGAGCGTGATGGCATGCCATCGCTGAAGGCGCTCGTGCAGCACCTTGAGGAGACCGGGATCCCTGCGACCTTCGTCGCGCGGACTGCACATACGCGGCACAAGATAGAAACGTCATCTCTGGATGCGTTCAATCCCCGCACCCACGTGATTCGTCTGACGCGAGTTCTTGCGCCAGCCTACGAGCTGCAGGTCTCTCACTTTGACCTCGGCAATGTGGTGTTCACGACACGATCCGCCATGGTCGAGGCAGACCAGACGAGAGAGTGCGCCGAGAGTATGGAGATGCTCGCGCTGCGTACGGATGTCGAGTTCGCGTACATCCAACGAGACGACAGCGTTCCACCCCTTCTCGCGGATGTCTACTTGATGAAGGGGCCGTATCGGAGCGGCCAGACCACCATCTTGGGGCCACGGTTGCTGAAGGCCATCGGTGATGGCTCGGAAGCGGAAGGAGTGCGGCGTGTGAGGGCGCTTGGGGCAGAGAGCGTTGTCTCGAGTCCTCCCGCACTGCTGCTCCATCTGGACCACTCAGAGTGTGGCAGAAGGTTTGATTCTTTAGGGCTTTTTGGAACCTTGGATGCCAACGGTGGCGTCGTCGCAGCTGCGAACTGGGAACGCCTCCGACCCCCGAACTGACTCGCGCTGGTGCGCCGCGTCACAACCTCCCCCCGCTCCAACCGCGCAAAGTGCGCGCAGAATGCGCGCAAAGCATGAATCAAGGGGGTTCCTGTTTCGGCGAGCAGTGTGGACCGCGACCGCTCAGCCGTCGACCGCCTCCCCTCTCGGGGTCGTGCGGCCAGGTCCGCCGTAGCCTCCGCAGCTGGCCCGAGCCGGTTGAAAGGGACGCGCTCGGCACATGCTCAAGGACGAGCGTCGCGTGGTGGACGAGTTGGCGAGGAGGACGGCAGCATGAGCCCCTCACACCCGGCGCGGACGGCGACGGCCAACCAACAGCGGCTCGCGGCGGCGCGCTCTTCCACATCGACGCCGAGTCCAAGCGCGCAGGCGAGTCCTTCGCCAAACGCCACGAGCGACGACAAGCCGAGAGTCGACCGGCTTCGCTCGAACTCAGAGCATGGGTCGACCGACAACGACCCCTCGTCGAGCCTCGCTCCGAGCTCGGCAAGGCGCTCGGCTATCTCCATCGGCAGTGGGACCGCCTCATGCGCTTCCTCGACGACCCCCTCATCGAGCTCACCAACAACGAGGTCGAGCGCGACCTGAGAACCCACGTGCTCAACCGCAAGACCTGGTACTTCTGCGGCGACGACGAGAGCGCGCGCCGCATGGCCAACGCGCTCACCCTGATCGTCACCTGCCGCAAGCTCGGGATCTCGCCCCGCGCCTATCTCCGCGACGCGCTCACGCGCCTCCTCCGCGGCGACAAAGATCTCGACGCCATGATGCCCGACGCCTTCGCGCGGCGGTTGCGCGCTACCAAGCACGACGTCCCCGAAGATCTCGCCGCGTAGCGCCAGGCGACTGCGGCCGATCACGACACCGGCGCCCTGTCAACCAAGCGGGCGCCCCATTCGGACGTCCCTGACGGAGGGGATACGCTGCAGGCGAACGTCCTGATCGGCGGGGTACCCATCCCGAACTCGCTGGACATGGCCAAGGACCTGTTCAAGGCGGCGCGGCGCCTCGCTCGTGCGGTCGGTGGACGCGTGCGTCGTCGGCCGGGACACGGCCCAGACAGCCCGGAGCGGGCTGGCGGAGCACACACGTGTCCCCGGTGATGCGAGACCGCTTCGCCCTGGCGTCTCGCGCCTGGCGGCTCTCGCGGGAGACGCCGTGGACGTAATTACCGGCGGTATCCCCTCCGTGATCGACGTCTGAAAGGACCTGGACGATGGGCTGTGGGTGGGCTGACCTCAGCGGATGTCAAAGCAAGCAGGTTCGCAGGGTCGAGGTAGTTCAGGGCGAGGTGGCTGGCGGCGTTGGACGCCGGAGGATGGGGCGGACGCGGTCGCTCGGTGGCGCGCGTCTGGGCTGACGGCGAAGGAGTTCGCGGCGCAGGAGGGGGTGTCTGCGCAGCGGCTCCATCGGTGGTCGAAGCAGCAGGTCGACACGAGCTCGCCGCCATTATCGACACCGTCCCCCGAAGCCGCCGCAGGCCTGGGGTGAACAAGCGGTGCCGTTCGTGCGGGTCGCGACGCCGGCGGCGTCGGCGACGAAGCATCGGCACCCTGCGGGTGGAGCACCTTGGGGGTGTCGGTGGTGGTGCGGGAGGATCTCCCGGTGGCGCGGCTGGCGGACGTGGTGCACGCCCCTGCGCGCCAGGGGCGTCACGTTGCTGACGCTGCCACCGGGGTGCGGCTCTACCTGGCGACGGTGCCTGTGGACGGGCGCAAGGGTATCGACGGGCTCTCGAACGTGGTGCGGCACGCGTTCGGTGCGGACCCGTTGTCGGGCTCGATGTTCGTGTTCTTCTCGAAAGAGGCGTGACCGGGTGCGGGTGCTGTATTGGGACCGCGACGGGTACGTGCTGGTGACGAAGCGTCTGGAGGTGGGGCGGTACCGCCTGGAGGCTATGCGGAGGATCCCCACGCCCCGGTCGAGGTGGAGCCGCGGAGCTGCTCCCTGCTGCTGGAGGGCATCGACGTGTCGACGGCGCCGCGGCGACGTCGTTGGTCGCCGACGCCGGCTGGTGGCTGAAAAAGCGCAGAGGATTCTCGGCGCCGGGGATTTTGTCAGACGAGCCTTGTTTCTAAAGCTCGATGACGACAGCAGTGCCGCCCGTCGCCAGCGCCCTCTCGCCGGACCTCGTGAAGGTCCGAGTTCATGGTGGAGAGCCGTGGCGGCGGGCACGGTAGAAGCCGATGGTGGACGCCGTGATCCACCTCCTCGCCCGCATGCGCGACGTCAACCACGAGGCTCGTCCGCCGCGACATGGCGCGGCGACGCGCAAGCCACCATCGAGACGTCGCGGAGGCTGCAGCAGGAGCTGCTCTTCTCCATAGCGCCGGCGGCGAACGAGAACAGCACCGCCGAAGCCGACGAGGGCGAAGCAAAGCAAAGCGGCGAGCGAGCGACGGGGCGCCAGACGGCGCCGAGAACTCGGCCGCGCCGAACAGCGCAGCAGCCAAGGCTGCCGAGCTGCTGAGGCCCAAGCGCAGGCCCAAGAGCGCGACGAGCACGGCCGCGGTGAGCTGCCGCGCACCTCGAGCGTGTGCCGAACGAGTGTCTGGTCTCGGGCGCCGAGCGCACCTGCCCGCACTGCCACGTGGAGGCCGAGCGCGTGGCGTTTCGCGCGAGCAGGTGCTGGGCTCTCGCCCGCACGGTTCATCGTGCGACACGACCTGATCGAGACCGTCTCGTGCCCCGGGTGTCAGGAGTACATCGTGAGCGCAGGAGCGCCCGAGCATGATCGTCCCGCGCGGCCTGCTCGGTCCCGACCTCGTCGTGCAGGCCATGGTCGAGCACTACGGCGAGCGGTGTCGTACGTGAGCGGATGGGCAGCGCGCCGAAGAGCAGGGGTGCCGCTGCGCGCGAACACGCTCGCGCGAAACGTCAGCCGGCTGGTGGACCTCCTCGACCCCATCGTCGACGAGATCGCGCGGCGTGTAGGCCGCTCCACCGACCTCGCGCTCGACGCGACCAGTACGCGGGTGCTCGACCCCGCACACCCGCTCGGCATCCGCCACGCATCCCTCTGGTTGCTCACGGGCGACCACGAGTACGCGCTCTTTCGCTATGCGCCGAAGGCCGACGCGGAGGCGTTGATGAACGCGTTCAAGGACGTGGTCTTCGCGAACGTGCGCCTGACCTGTGACGCCTCCCCCACCATGAACTGCCTCGAGCGTGAGGGCGCCATCCGCGCGGGCTGCAACGCTCATGGCCGCCGCGGCCTCGTCGCCGCGCTGCGGGGCGGCGATCTCCGCGCCGCCGAGGGCATCGCCCTCTACGGCACGCTCTTCCACATCGACGCCGAGTCCAAGCGCGCGGGCGAGTCCTTCGCCAAACGCCACGAGCGACGACAAGCCGAGAGTCGACCGGCTTCGCTCGAACTCAGAGCATGGGTCGACCGACAACGACCCCTCGTCGAGCCTCGCTCCGAGCTCGGCAAGGCGCTCGGCTATCTCCACCGGCAGTGGGACCGCCTCATGCGCTTCCTCGACGACCCCCTCCTCGAGCTGACCAACAACGAGGTCGAGCGCGACCTCAGAACCCACGTGCTCAACCGCAAGACCTGGTACTTCTGCGGCGACGACGAGAGCGCGCGCCGCATGGCCAACGCGCTGACCCTGATCATCACTTGCCGCAAGCTCGGCATCTCGCCCCGCGCCTATCTCCGAGACGCGCTCAGGCGCCTCCTCCGCGGCGACAAAGATCTCGACGGCATGATGCCCGACGCCTTCGCGCAGCGGTTGCGTGCTGCCAAGCACGACGTCCCCGAAGATCTCGCCGCGTAGCGCCAGGCGACTGCGGCCGGTCACGACATCAGCGCCCTGTCAACCGAGCGGGCGCCCCATTCGGACGTCGCTGACGGAGGGGATACTAATTACCGGCGAGGTACGGGACAAGGCGATCGAGTTCTCGCTGCGCGGTCCTGCGCGCTTCGAGTGGCGGCGCTACTACGGCACGCTCCACGTGAACGACCAGCGTGGCAACGGCTGGGGACACCGCCACGAGTTCGATCGACTGTTGCGCTTCGATCTGGACGGAGTGCGCTACGAGAGACCGGACGGCGTCGTCGTGGAGTTTGGTCACCTCGAACACGTCGGGGACCGCGACACCCGTCAGGGCCACGTGCTGGAGCGCGTGGGCGACGACCTGTATCAGGTGCGCACGGCCGGCGCGCCCGCGTACGAAAGTTCCGCCGCGGGGCTTCGGCCCCAAGCGGCGCGTGGCGCTGCTGACGCGGATGTACGAGGGGCTGCACGAGGCGCGCTTCGAGTACGACAGCCACGAGCGGCTGGTGGGCGTCGTGGACTACGCGGAGCGCACGCTGCGTGGCGTGGGACCGCGAGGGGCTGCTGCGCTCTGTGGTGTGGCTGACGCCCGAGGGACAGCGGCAGCTGCTGGTGTACGAGTACGACCGCTACGGGTTCTTGCTGGGCGGCAAGGACGCTTACGGCAAGGCGTTTGCGTTCAGCTACGACGACGCCGGCTACATGACCCGCAAAGGTCAACCGGCGCAGGCACGCCTTCAGTACGCGTACGACGGCGCCGGGCGTTGCACGCGGGCGCGCGGCGAGCACGGCGAGGTGGCGCTGCTGCTGACGTACCTGCCCACGAAGCGGTGCACGCTGGTGACGCACGAAGAGAACGGCGCGCAGTGGTGGTACCGGTACGAACCCACAGGGGACGCTGCTGGAGATTGAAGACCCGTACGGCGGCATCCGGTCGTTCCAGCTCGACGAGCGCGGGCAGCCGGTCGCGGAAGTGGACGCGACCGGACAGGTGTACCCGTACGTGCGCGACGCGGCGGGTGCGGTGCTCGGCAAGCGCGACCCACGGGGCACGTGCGCCCGCTGGACGCAGCTCCGCACGAAGTGGCTGCGGCGCTCGAGTACGAAGGCCCCGAGGTGGCGCTCGAGTGGGAGCACGGCCGGCTGGTGCCGTTAGGCTTCGACGTGCCGTGGTCGGGCTCGTTGCCGCCGCAGGTGCCAGCCGCAGCGCAGGGCCGCGCTGGCAGGTGCGGAGGTGGCGGGGGTCGAGCAGGAAGATCGCGACGCGTTCGACACGCTGGTGCGCGTGGAGAAGTCGATGGGGGCGAGGTGCTGCGGCGCACGTACCGCTACGACGGCACCGGGAACCTCGAGCGCTACACGGACTTCGACGGGGGCACGTGGGAGTACGTGTTCCGGGAGTGGACGGCGTGTGTGGAGGCGCACGACCCGCTGGGCGGGCGGTGACGCGCTTCGAGCGCAGCGGCTGGAACGACCTGCTGGGCGTGGTGGACCCCGGCGGCACCGAGAGCCGCTACGAGTACGACCTGAAGCGGCGGCTGGTGACGGTGCAGCGCCACGACAAGGTGCGCGAGCGCTACACGTACGACGCGGTGGACCGGCTGAGCGCGAAGCTGCGCGGGGACGGCACACCGCTCGTGCAGTACACGCACGGGCCGGGCGCGCTGCTGCAGAAGCGCGCGACGTGCGACGGGCAAGAAGAGACGTTCGAGCACGACGCGCGGGGGTACAAGACGCTCGCCGCGAACGCCGCGGGCGAGTGCCGCTTCGAGCACACGGCGGCCGGCCGTCGCAAGGCGGACCTGCGCGACGACGAGGGCGTGCGTGTGCGCTTCGCCGGCGAGCGCGTGCTGGGCATCCAGACGCTGGGTGTGGGGGTGCAGTACCACTACCCGAGCGGCGACACGGTGCTGGTGGTGGACCCGACGGACCGTGTGCACCGCGTGCAGCGGCTGGGCGCGGGCATCGTGCAGCGGGACCTGGCGAGCGGCGTGACGGAGGTTTCGCAGCACGACGGGCGCGGGCACTGCCTGAGCAAGACGCGCTTCCGCGGTGGGGCCGACAGCGTGGAGCGCCCGTGGACGCGGCGCTTCTGGCGCTCGGGTGAAGGAGACCTCCGAGCGCGGGAGGACTCGCTGCGCGGGACCACGCGCTACGCGTATGACGCGGCCCACCGGCTGAGCGCCGTGACGTACGCGGACGGCCGGGAAGACGGCTATGTGCATGACCCCGCCGGCAACCTCCGCCAGAAGCCGGGCCTACGCGACGCGCACGTGGGCGGGCGCGACGACGGGCTGGTGCAGCTGGACCGCGGCAACCGGCTCTACCGCGCGAACGGGGACCGGTTCGCGTACGACGAGCGGGACCATGTGTGTGCGCGGCAGGGGGCCTGGGGCAAGTTGGTCTACGAGCACGACGCGCTCGACCGCTTGAGGCGCATCTCGTTTGCGGCGGCGACGGCGGGGGAAGCGTACCCGCCCGGGCACCCGGCCTACGGGCTGGAGATACACCGCTACGGCGCGCCCGAGACGGTGTGGGAAGCGGACTACGACGCGCTCGGCCGGCGCACCGAGGTGCGCGCCTATGGACGCGACGCGGACGGCGCGCGGGTGTGCGAGCGCAGCCGGTTCTGGTGGTACGGGGACAGGCTGGCCGCGGAGGAAGGTCCGACGGGGTCACTGCGTGTGTATGTCTACATCGACGAGCGCGCGCTGGTGCCGTTCATGGCGGTGGACTACGCGTCGCGCGAGGAAGCCGCCGAGCGCCCAGAGGATGGCGAGCGCTACTACTACTTCACCGACCACCGGGGCTGCCCCGAGCGCGTGGAGGACGACGGCGGCGAGGTGGTGTGGGAAGCCACCGTGCATCCCTACGGCGAGTGCGAAGTGCACGTCGGCGCGGACTTCCACCAGCCGCTGCGCTTTCCGGGGCACTACCACGACGCGACCACCGGCCTGCACTGCAACCGGTTTCGGTACTACTCGCCCGAGCTCGGGAGGTACCTCGAGAGCGACCCGGTCGGCATCCAGGGCGGGCTCAACCTCTACGGCTACTGCGCCGATGGGAACCCACTGCGGGACGTGGACCTGCGTGGGCTCAACAAGCCCTGCCCTGGGAACTGTCCGCAGCAGGCCACGCCGGAGGAGGGGGCTGGCCGGGAGGGGACGGCAGACGATGGCGCACCCCAACGCACAACTCGCCAACGGAGCGCAAGCCCTGAAGCTCTCGCCGAGGCACGTGCCAAGGTTGCAGAAGCTCAAGCGATTCATGCAGACCTCCCTAGAAGTCTGCAGGCCAAGACTGTAGCGGCAAACGGAGGACCGCACCTTAGTGGGTACGACACCGAGTCTCAAGGAACCCGTACTGGCTTCTCCTCAGAGGGCAGAGACCCGCGGACCAATCTTGCGTACGAACAACAGATTGGGCATCAATCGCCAGCGAATGCATCCGTGGACCCACGGCAGACCCGACGAGGGACCATTGTAGGCGCGCAGGGAGACGGCGAGACGTTGCCCGGTGGCGCCGCAGCGACGCACGCCGAGCGACAATCGGTCGTTGGTCAGAACCACGCCGGAACGAACGACCCCATCGGAGTCTCTCGAGAACAATGTGGCGATTGCCGTAGTCAATTTCGACAGCACGCAACTAGCCCTGACCGCCCGCACTACCCGGCTCCCGTCATCGTCGCGGATCCTGCCCACACACGGGTCTACAACGCAGACGGGACCGTGGACGTCTACAGGCCTACTTCCGATGGAGGACACGAGCTTGTCCGAACCGTGCCATCCTCGGAGGCTCCCAGTGCCACTATTGTCAACTATGAAGGAATAGACTGGTGACAGAAGCTACGCGCGAACTACGTATGGCCCTGGATGCATGTGCCAAAGCTGTTGATGATGACGACGGCGCTCGAATGCCTTTCGCGCTCCGGCGAGCGATGCTGCGAGCACTAGGCCCTCAAGAGCTCGACGAAAGAGGATTCGGCACGGTGTTGGTTCCTGGCAAAGTGCGACGTCTTCAATTGGCTCTGAACGTGTGCCATAGGGTTGCGCCTCTGTGGTTCGCGGCGTTCGGCACGACAGTTGTTTCTGACCTTCTGGTGAGCGCCGAACGCTACATGCATGGAGAGATTGATCTCAGCACGGTGCGCGCTCGTACCAATTCGCTACAAGGTCAGTTGATGAATAGCCACCAAGGCCACGTCGAGGCATACCTCGCTGGACGTGCTGCAGCCGCGTGTGGGTGGGTGGCCGTTGGAGACGAACTCTTGGTGCCGGATGATGGGGTTTCTCAGGCCCAACTAGATGACCCAGACGACGACGCGCTTTGGGATCCGGCATTTTTCGCAGCCGGGGCAGAGGCTGGAGGGATGCCTTGGGAAGGCACACACAACACGTCCCGGTACCGAAACTTCTGGAGATGGTATCTCGAAGAGGCCGTTCCCACGTCCTTTTCAAGCGTCTAGTGTGCTGAATTGTGCCACGGTCCTCGGGTTCGATCCGAAGATGACCATGACACTTCATCTGACCAACGACAACGATACCGTATTTCCAGCCGAGCTTGGTCTGGCGCGCGTCCCGCCGTCCTTTCGTGGAGACTGGATGTGAAGCTAGATCTCAACGCGTACGACGAGTCTTTCTTCGAGGCCTTTCGAGCACTCGATGGACGGCTCCGAGTCAGCTATTGCTGCGCGGCTGGCGCGCGGTACCTCCCTCTCTACAAGGCATACCGTGTCGGTACTGACTGGAAGGCGCTCGAACCTGTGCTGAAAGAAGGAGAAGCGTTCGTGCGCGGAAAGAAGGCGAAGACGCCCAAGCGACTCTGGGACGGCGTCGGCGACCTTGTGTCGCACTACTACGAAGAAGGGCAACCGTTGCTCCTGTACGGTGTCTCCTCGGGTGTTGACGCTCACGCTATTCCACCGGGGATCTCTCACTTCGATTGACGGTTCCACCGCCTGAATCTCCCGGAGTGCGAGCCCATGTCCGCCAGGTGGACGGAATGCGAGAGGCCGGCTCGGTCGGGTGACCGTGCCGGCCTCTCGGCGTGTTGGTTGCGGTGCTACGCGAGTTCGTCGAGGGCGGCGTGCACGTGTTCGGTGGTGACGTTGCTGGCCTTGGCGACGGCGGCTGCGAGGAGTGCGTGGTGGGCGAGGAGGTTGGTGCGCCTGGGGAGCCCGCTGGTGGCCTGGTAGATGGCCTCGATGGCCGGGGCCTCGAAGACGGGGTGGTTGCAGCCGGCGAGGCGCAGATGGTGCTCGAAGTAGGCGGTGGTCTCGGCACGAGAGAGGCCACGCATGTGGGCGCGCACGACGATGCGTTGTGCGAGTGCATCGAGGGCGGCCATGTTCAGGCGTCTACGCAGCTCGGGGTGGCCCACGAGCTGGATGCAGAGGCGGTTGTCGGAGTCCATGGCGTAGTTGGTGAGCAAGCGCAGGTCCTCGAGGACGTCGGTGCGGAGGTGGTGCGCCTCGTCGACGATCAGCACCGGCCGCAGCCGGTTCTCGTGGCAGAGGCGCGACACCTCGTCACGGATGCTGCGGAAGAGACCGGCGCGGTTGCGTTCGGCGGTCAGCCCGAGCTCCCACGCGATGGTCTTGTAGAGGTCCATCACGTTGCCAGTGGTGAGGGTCACGTAGACCACGCGGTAGAGCCCGGTGTTCAGCGTGGACACGATCGACCTGCAGGAGGTGGTCTTCCCCGAGCCGCTCTCCCCTGTGACGAGGCCGATGCCACGCATGTCGAGCAGGTGCTTGATGCGCACGCTCACCTCGGAGAGCGCCTCGGACTCGAAGAGCTCGTCTTGCATGAGCCTCTTGTCGAAGGGGAGGCGCGTCATGGCGAAGTGTCGGCAGTACATCAGAAGAGCCTCGCGTCGTCGTCGTCCTCGAGGTCTCGCAGTGAGATTCCGACGGGCACCGGCTCGGGGGCCGGCCCCTGCACGATGGTCTCGCCGTGCGAGTTGTGGCGCTTCACGAAGCAGTTGGCGAGGGTGTCGAGCGGGCGCACGTGCTGGACGTGCTTGCCCTGGTAGAGCACCTCGACGGGACGCTCTTTGGGCTTGCGGGAGGCGTCGAAGCGAAGCGTGACGCTCTGACCGATGAGGGCTGCGTCGACCTCGTAGGCCACTCCATCGAGCGTCACCGTGCGGTCGCGCGCGACCTTGCGCTTCACGTCGATGCGGAAGCACTCGGCCGCGTTCGGTGGCGCCACGCGCACCCCCTGTGCGGTGGCGGACCAACGCGTGAGCGGCGTGTCCCCACCGAGGCCGCGATGCGGCGCGCGGTGGTACTCACCCTCGACCCAGCCCGCGAGACGTCGATTGAGCGTCTCGAGGGAGCGCAGGTCGTCGGGCTGGAGCATGGGCAGGAACTGGAGCCGGACGGTGCGGAACCAGCGCTCCATCTTGCCCTTGCCCTGGGGGGAGTAGGGGCGCGCGTGGATCAGGACGATACCCAGCTTCGCGCACGCCACCTGCAGTTGGTGCGAGCGGAAGGCGGAGCCGTTGTCGACGTAGAGGCGCTTGGGCAAGCCGCGCCTGAGGATGGCCTGCTCGAAGACCGGCAAGAACGCGGCGACACCCTCGGAGAGCTTGAACTCGGCGTGCGGGATCACGCGCGTGGCGTCGTCGATGAATGCGATGAGGTACGCCTTCTGCTTGCGGCCGTCGTGCGTCACGCGCGGGCCGTGCATGACGTCGCACATGAAGAGGTCGCCCGCTTCGCGGAAGGCGAAGCGTCGACGGTCCTTGGCCGTGGGCTCGTCAGTCGGCTTCTGCATCAGGCCGCGGCGCGCGAGGACGCGGTGCACGGTCGACGGTGGTAGCGGCAAGTCCGGAGAGACCTGCTCGGGATACTCCTCACGCACCGTCTTGATGAGCATCGGGATCGAGAGCTCCGGCCGGTCTTCCTTGGTCTCGCAGAGGAGGTCCACCACGGTCGCGGGGATGGAGCGCGAGCTGCCGATGTCGGCGCGCGGACGCGGCTTGAGCGCGTCGAAGCCACCACGTCGGTAGTCGCGCACCCAGCCACGGATGGTCTCCGTGGCGATGCGCTGACGCCTGGAGCCGGGGATCTCGTATTCGCGCTGGGCCTTCTCGACCATCATCGCGTGCAGGCCCGGCGTGCCGGCCGGCTGCTGCACGATCTCGGCGATCACGCCGTAGCGGAACACGGCGACGCGCTGTCGCAGCTCCTCGTGAACGGTGCTCTGAAAGGTACTTGGGGTCGTCATGAGTCAGTCCTGTCGTGTGCCGCACCGGTCCATCCGGGGGCGCGCACGAAGGTGCCGAGTTACTCGTCGGGCCGATGCCCACGGGTCGTGTGGGAGTCAGAACGCCGCGTCTCTCACCTCCTCCCCTGTGAGGCGAAACCGACTGGGGCGGGCAGCGCCTGCACGTGATCGATGGCCATCTCGCGCAACGTCCTCAGCGCGGACGTGGTCCCCAGTCGCGCCCGCATCGCCGCGACGGTCGGCGCCGTGCCATGCAGCACCGGCAGGAGCGTGCTCAGCGTCGTGAGCACCCGACGCACCCACGCCACGCGACGCACGAGTAACCGCTGCATAAACCCGCTCTCGTCGAGCGTGGAGGACCGCCTCACACTGGGCTCATGCTTCCGGCGACCAGCTCGACGCGCTCAGGCGCGGTCCTCCGCGGGCGACTCTTCGCCCGGGCGGCGCAGCGGAATCGGGTCGGGCACGGTGATCCATCCGACCTCGGCCGCGAGCTCGGCGGGATCCAGTCGGGCGCGCGTCTGGTTCCAGAAGAGCGGCGCGAGCTCGAGGTAGCGGTCCTCGGGCCAGCAGGGGAGGACGCGGATCAGGTCACGGATGTACTCGCGGGGGTTCAGGTGGTGGAGCTTGGCGGAGGCGATGAGCGTGAGGTGCGCCCCGGCGTTCTCGGCGTGCTTGGTGCTCCCGGCGAACAGGGCTGCGTCGCGGATGCGGACCACCTTCCGCAGCTCGCGTTCGCTCCAGTTGTTGTCGATGCGCAGCCGTCCGTCAGCGAGCACTGCACGGAGAGGACCCTCCTGACGGACGACGTACCCCAGCGCAGCGCGGGCGGGGCCGCGGCGCTTCTTCTCGCGCTCGTAGTGCTGCTTCGCGAAGTCGACGAACTCGTCGATCAAGGGCGCGAGGTGCTGCAGGCGCCGCGCCTTGACTGTGGACGGGGGAGGCTTGCCGGCACGGCAACGCCGCTCGACCTCGAAGATCTTGTGCAGGTACACAAGCCCCTCGCGCCCTATCGCCAGCTTTGCGAACGCGGCTTCGAAGAACTTTCTCCGCGCATGCGACCAACACCCCACCTCGGTGGGCAACTCGTCGTCGGGCGCGTCGGGATCCGCCGGGCGAAAGAGCGCGTTGTACACGCTACACGCGTCGGCCTGGATGTGACCGCCGTAGCCTTTGAACAGCGTGACGACGTCTTCGCTGCGCTGGCGCTCCGTGAAGTTGAACAGGATGTGGTCGCGGTCCGCGATGCGCACGAAGTAGTGGCCCTTGCGACAGGGCCGCCGTGGGCCGTCGTCGAGCTTGCCCGGCTGCACCGCGAAGCCCGTGGCGTCCGTGGCGATGCAGAAGGCGCTCTCCATCGCGTCCCGCTCCATGGCGGCGACGATGGTCTCGTTGAAGCGCGAGCCGAGCTGGTCGAGCCAGCGGCACATCGTGCCCCGGTCGATCGAGACGCTCTCGAAGAGCAGCTCTTGCTCCTGCCGGTAGAGCGGGAGGCCTTTGCTGAACTTGTCGGTGATGACCTCCGCCAGCATCGACGGCGCCGCGAGGCAGCGCGGCAGCAGCTCGGGCGGCATGTCCGCCGTGAACATCTCGGTGCGCCCGTTCTCGTCAGGGGACGTGGCGTAGGTCGTACGGAGGATCTCAACGTGGATGTACTCGGCAGGCTTGCGCCCAAGCTTGTGGCTGACCTCTGGCTCCGGCAGGCGACGGGCCAGCCCGGCCTCAACGAGCTTCTCCATGTGAGGATCCGTCAGCGACACAGTCTCCTTGCGCAGCCCCATCTCCTCTACCCGGCGACGCCCGGTCGACTTCGACCGGCGCTTCTTCTTCGCCTCCGGGTCGTTGCTGTCACCGCTCTCGTCGCTCGGGTCACCGTCGCTCTCGGACGGGTTGCCCATGACGCCCGCGAGCGCGTCCAGCTTCTGCGTCAGCGTCTCGAACTCGAGCTGCAGCTGCGTGGTGTCTGCACGCTCCGCGGACGCGATGAAGATCTTGCGCTTGAGTAGCTTCAGCTCCAGCTGCAGCTGCATGTACGCCTCGCGCAGCGCCTCATACTGCGCGGCCTGCTTGGCGATCTGCACCGCCGCGGCATCGAGCTTGGCCTCGCGCGCAGCAAGTGCCGCGTCGCGTGCGGCGAGTTCGGCGTTGCGCTCCGCGAGCGCGGCCACGAGCTTGTCCACGAGCTCGCCGCGCTCTCCGGTCAACGACTCGAGGTCTGCCTTCGTCGCCATCGCTGGGTCGACTCATAGGATCTAGGATCCCGCTTGTCCATAGCCAGATCCGAGATTCTTCACGCACGCGCACGCTATCGGATCAATGCACCGACGGAGTGGTGTTGCGCTTCGCACGCGCGCGCGGAGGAGGCAGCTCTATGCCGTCTAGCAGCACGTCCAGCTGGTCCTCGCTCAGCTCCACCACGCGTCCTTCGTCGATGGGCTCGGGGAGCTGGAAGCGTCCACGGTCGAGGCGCTTGTAGAAGATGCAAAGGCCCGTGCCGTCCGCGAAAATCGCCTTGAGGGCGGTGCGCCGACGGTTGAAGAAGATGAAGAGTCCACCGGTGCGCGGCGAGCGGCCGACGCGTTCCTGCACCTCGCCTGCAAGGGTGTCGAAGCTCTTGTGCAGGCTCACCGGGTCGAGCGCGACGAACACCTCGATATCGGCCGGGATCATCGCACCACCTCCGGGCGCTCGAGCACCGCGAGCACGCGCGACAGCGTCTCCTCGTCAAACCCGCGCTCCACCTCCACGCGCACCGCCCCAACCGACAGCCGCACCCCGGTGCCGCGCGTCACGGACGTGGCCGTCACCGTCGGCCGCGTCGGACGCACCAGAGCCATCCGAATCTCCGCGCCTGACTTCGCGATCTTTCGCGCCGCCTTCTTCTCGTCCTGCATCCGCGCCGACCACGACCAGAGCCTGTTCACGTTCAGGCCGTGCGCCGCGCAGTACGCACGCGCCGTGTCTCCGCTCGCTCGCCACGCACGCACGTGATCGGGCCATTCACCCTGGAGTCTCTTCATCCCCCGAGCGTGGGGCTCGCTCCGCATCTCGTGAAGAGCGGGTCCATGCAGCGGTTACACGCACGAGCCAGCGGAGCGCCGCGGGCAGCGTGACCGCGTCTTCGGCGTCGCCAGGGCGGAGCTCCTCGACGGCCTCCTCCCAAGTGCGAGCCCCCTCGGCCACCGCAGCAGCCTCCTCGATGTCGTCGAGGGTCCCGGTCACGCGGCAGGCCAGGAAGCTTGGCAGAAGGCTGATCGTGCCTCCGCGCGTCGCGCAGAGAAAGCGCGGGACCCGCATACCCGGAGGGCTCACCCGCCCATAGCTCCCGTGCCCGACCACGTTGCAGCCCGCCCCTGGGTGCAGGGGGCACTCCACCAAAACTGCGTGCTCCCAAGCGCGACCTGCTACGTATCCGGCGTCGGGTACTTCCCAAGGCTGTTGCATCCGACACGAGCCCGCGCGAGGACCAGTCGCGCGGGCTCATCCCTTTCGTGGCCCCCAGTCTCCCGCCCACCCACCGGAGACCGCGACTTTCTGACCGGCCCCCTCCCGGTCACGGCCAACATCTCACGCACTTCCACGGGGACGCACTGCGGGATGAACCTGACGGTGGATCACGAAACTACGTGGGCGCCCACACTCGGGCACAAATATCCTTCGATCGATAGCGCAGAACGACGCCGACTACTCTGCAACGTGTGCAGCGCGATGCGCGCGCCTGTCGACACTCGTGGGTGAGGAGGTCGACGCCACGCTCGCCGACGAGGGTATCGCGCTGCACGAGAGCGCCGTTGCCGAAGAGACCCGATGGCGTGCCTCCACGCTTGCTGCATTGGCGCAGGGACCACTGCCTTCACCCACAGTCGATCTGGATGACCCCGCGACGCTGCCAGGATGGTGAGATGCACTGAAGCAGTGCAAGACACCAGTGCGGCGGCGGAGCCTCAAGGAGTAACAGCGCGATGGATAGCATCCACGAGTTTCAACAGGCCCTTGCCGGCCTATCGGACAGAGCCCTAGCGGCGTTGATGTGCGCATCCGCGGAACGGCTGTTGCCTGTCTATGACGCCGCCGGAAGCGGAGACCCCGACGTACTCCGAGAGGCCGTTACAAAGGCCTGGCTGTGGGTTGACGGTGGCGCTCTCCCAGACGTGGAGGATTGCTACGGGACGCTCGATGAATACGCCGAGGCGCACTACTCAGATGGTGACGAGATTCTCGGAGGCATCTGCGCGAGCGTGTTGGCCGCCCTCGACGCCGTTCGTCGTCACGCCAGTGCTGAGGCTTGCCGCGATGCCGTTGCGCGAGGGTTGTTGGGAGCAGCCGAAGTTGCCAGACATGTGGATGCGGCCCTCGAGGACGCAGGCGATGAGCCCGTCGCGGAGGTTGAAGACGACTCGTGGCGCGCTGCCGCACTCGCACTGGTGCACGCGACCTCCGCCGAGCCGTGGGGACAGCGCCTAGCGGCCCTCCGCGGCGCGCCGCCGTGGGTGCAGACCTACTTGGGCGGGTGCATGGAGGCATGAACACCACCAACGTGATGCTCGTCGACACGGGGCGGTGGAGCCTGACGACGTGAACAATGCTGGGCGCCGAGCAGTTCCCGTGGTTCCCGTGAGCGGAACCGCTAGTCACCATCACCACACTCTCGGTCACTCAAGTGCGAACTCGGTCCGCACACGCGTCTCGCCC
Source organism: Sandaracinaceae bacterium (assembly GCA_020633055.1). NCBI lineage: Bacteria > Pseudomonadati > Myxococcota > Polyangiales > Sandaracinaceae > Sandaracinaceae bacterium. Next base: position 194,866 of record JACKEJ010000014.1, read on the forward strand.
GCAACGACTACCCCGGTGACAACCGGCGCGATGGCAACCGCGCCCACCTTCGCGAGCGCGAAATCGACGAACGAAGGCGCCAAGACACACAGGCGCGCAACGACGCCCTCGTGCTCGCCGACGAGCTGACGGCGCAACCTTCGCGACCTCCGGGCGCGGGAGGAGTCGCCGCGTGGGACCACGCGCTACGACGCCGCGCACCGGCTGAGCGCTGTGACGCACGCGGACGGCCGGCAAGACGGTTTGTGCGCTGCGAGCAGGCGCGCATTGAGAACTGAATAGGGCGAGCGAACTGGGCTAAAGCGCGGGACGCTGGCGGCGCGTACACGCAGGCAGCTGCGACCAGGAGTCTGACCCTGCTCGAGGGAGCGGCTGGTGGGCGTCGTGGACTACGCGGAGCGCACGCTGCGCGTGGCGTGGGACCGCGAGGGGCTGCTGCGCTCTGTGGTGTGGCTGACGCCCGAGGGACAGCGGCAGCTGCTGGTGTACGAGTACGACCGCTACGGGTTCTTGCTGGGCGGCAAGGACGCTTACGGCAAGGCGTTTGCGTTCAGCTACGACGACGCCGGCTACATGACCCGCAAGGTCAACCGGCGCGGGCACGCCTTCGAGTACGCGTACGACGGCGCCGGGCGTTGCACGCGGGCGCGCGGCGAGCACGGCGAGGTGGCGCTGCTGCTGACGTACCTGCCCACGAAGCAGTGCACGCTGGTGACGCACGAAGAGAACGGCGCGCAGTGGTGGTACCGGTACGAGCCCACGGGGACGCTGCTGGAGATTGAAGACCCGTACGGCGGCATCCGGTCGTTCCAGCTCGACGAGCGCGGGCAGCCGGTCGCGGAAGTGGACGCGACCGGACAGGTGTACCCGTACGTGCGCGACGCGGCGGGTGCGGTGCTCGGCAAGCGCGACCCCACGGGGCACGTGCGCCCGCTGGACGCGGCTCCGCACGAAGTGGCTGCGGCGCTCGAGTACGAAGGCCCCGAGGTGGCGCTCGAGTGGGAGCACGGCCGGCTGGTGCCGTTGGGCTTCGACGTGCCGTGGTCGGGCTCGTTGCCGCCGCAGGTGCCGGCCGCGGCGCGGGCCGCGCTGGCGGGTGCGGAGGTGGCGGGGGTCGAGCGGGAAGATCGCGACGCGTTCGACACGCTGGTGCGCGTGGAGAAGTCGATGGGGGGCGAGGTGCTGCGGCGCACGTACCGCTACGACGGCACCGGGAACCTCGAGCGCTACACGGACTTCGACGGGGGCACGTGGGAGTACGTGTTCCGGGAGTGGACGGCGTGTGTCGAGGCGCACGACCCGCTGGGCGGGGTGACGCGCTTCGAGCGCAGCGGCTGGAACGACCTCTTGGCGGTGGTGGACCCCGGCGGCACCGAGAGCCGCTACGAGTACGACCTGAAGCGGCGGCTGGTGACGGTGTCGCGGCACGACAAGGTGCGCGAGCGCTACACGTACGACGCGGTGGACCGGCTGAGCGCGAAGCTGCGTGAGGACGGCACGCCGCTGGTGCAGTACACGCACGGCCCGGGCGCGTTGCTGCAGAAGCGCGCGACGTGCGACGGGCAGCAAGAGACGTTCGAGCACGACGCGCGGGGGTACAAGACGCTCGCCGCGAACGCCGCGGGCGAGTGCCGCTTCGAGCACACGGCGGCGGGTCGTCGCAAGGCGGACCTGCGCGACGACGAGGGCGTGCGTGTGCGCTTCGCGGGCGAGCGCGTGCTGGGCATCCAGACGCTGGGCGTGGGGGTGCAGTACCACTACCCGAGCGGCGACACCGTGCTGGTGGTGGACCCGACGGACCGGGTGCACCGCGTGCAGCGGCTGGGCGCGGGCATCGTGCAGCGGGACCTGGCGAGCGGCGTGACGGAGGTCTCGCAGCACGACGGGCGCGGGCACTGCCTGAGCAAGACGCGCTTCCGCGGTGGGGCGGACCGCGTGGAGCGCCCGTGGACGCGCCGCTTCTGGCGCTCGGGTGAAGGGGACCTCCGAGCGCGGGAGGATTCGCTGCGCGGGACCACGCGCTACGCGTACGACGCCGCGCACCGGCTCGCGACGGTCACGCACGCGGACGGACGGCAAGAGGCGTACACGCACGACGCGGCCGGCAACCTGCGCGCAAAGCCGGGCCTGCGCGACGCGCACGTGGGCGGGCGCGACGACGGGCTGGTGCAGCTGGACCGCGGCAACCGGCTGTACCGCGCGAACGGCGACCGGTTCGAGTACGACGAGCGGGACCACGTCCAGTCTCGGTCGGGAACGTGGGGCAAGCTGGTCTACGAGCACGACGCGCTCGACCGCTTGCGGCGCATCTCGTTCGCGGCGGCCGAAGCGGGCGAGGCCTACCCGCCGGGACACCCTGCGTACGGGCTGGAGATACACCGCTACGGCGCGCCTGAGACGGTGTGGGAAGCGGACTACGACGCGCTCGGCCGGCGCACCGAGGTGCGCGCCTATGGACGCGACGCGGACGGCGCGCGGGTGTGCGAGCGCAGCCGGTTCTGGTGGTACGGGGACAGGCTCGCAGCGGAGGAGGGTCCGGCGGGGTCACTGCGTGTGTATGTGTACATCGACGAGCGCGCGCTGGTGCCGTTCATGGCGGTGGACTACGCGTCGCGCGAAGAAGCCACCGAGCGCCCAGAGGATGGCGAGCGCTACTACTACTTCACCGACCACCGGGGCTGCCCCGAGCGCGTGGAGGACGACGATGGCGAGGTCGTGTGGGAAGCCACCGTGCATCCGTACGGCGAGTGCGAAGTGCACGTCGGCGCGGACTTCCACCAGCCGCTGCGCTTCCCCGGGCACTACCACGACGCGACCACGGGCCTGCACTGCAACCGGTTCCGATACTACTCGCCGGAGCTCGGTCGGTACCTCGAGAGCGACCCGGTCGGCATCCAGGGCGGGCTCAACCTGTACGGCTACTGCGCCGATGGGAACCCGCTGCGTGACGTGGATCTGCGCGGGCTCAACAAGCCCTGTCCTGGGAACTGCCCGCAGCAGACCCCGCCTGAGGAAGGCGCCGCGGCCGAGGGCACGGACCCACCACAGGCGGGCGGCGATGCGAGTGCGCCTCGTCGGACGGATGATGAAGCGCTCGGGTCGGACGACCACCTCACGCCAGAGCAGCGACGGCACTTCCGCCGTCGCATTATCGCTGCGCAAACCGCTGGCGACGCAGCCGGCGCCCGACAGGCGCGCTATGACCGCAACTGCACATCGCGTGACAATCGAGGAATGCCGCACCGTGACCCAGCCGCATGGCAAGCTGACGCCACCCGCGCACAAGCCAACCGTGACGGCTCTCGTGGACCCGAGCGAGATGGTCGCGAGGCGCTGGGGCGGCACTTGGGTGCGGAGATCGGCGACAACAACTCCGGTACAACCGACCGCACAGGCGGCACCCGTCCCGACGGTCTCGGACGCCGCCCCGATGGGACACCGATCATCCATGACCACAAGCACTCCCGCACCGACAACCCAAACAACCCGCAGGCCGTATCGAACACGCCTCAGATGGACGCTCAGCGCGGATTGGGGGGCGAGCATCACGTCACGCTCACCAGCGACCATCCCGACCTAGGTGGGACCCCACCTCGACCCCGCCCGACTGGCCCGCTGGCAAGCGGCGGCACCAACGTGCACTACGTGGAGACTGCTCCGCCGCCAGGTGGCGGCGATCCGATCCCGACGGTGACCCACTCATGGAGCGATGGTCGGGAAGGACGACCGCTTGGTTGGCAACCCGTCACGCACGGCACCGGCGCCAGCCGCGTTGAGTGGAACGCCGCCTCCCGCCAGTGGGTCCCTGCACCCGAATGACGCTCACCATCTTTCACTTCCGACTCAACCCAACGCACTCATGACCATTGCGCAAATCATCCTTCAGGGGCCACCCGTCCTCCGAGACCCCAACACCCTCACTACGCTGCTCCAGTGCCTAGCCGACGCAGGGTGGGAGCCGACGAAGTGGTCCGCGACGGAGCGCGGCGGCGTGCCCTACGTGTTGGACGACGCTGTTGCGAGGATGCGAGCTGGCGCCTACTCTCTCTACTTCAAACGGAACCGCGCCCCCAAGTGGGATGGATACTTCAACACTTCAGGACCTACATCTATCCTCGTCCTGGAGCCCGCCTCGGTCCCTCTCGGCCGCATGACCGAACACTGGGCTCTTGGAGACGCGCTGGCCAACATCCTCACCCCTGACTTCGGCGATGTGGCCGCGCTCCCCTGGGACCCGGTTCCGTTTCCCACGACGGTCGAGGAATACACCGACCCTGACTCAGCCGCGCTGAGACTCATGCGGGGCTGCGCTGGCGGCTTCTTTCAAGGAGGCATCATTGCGCTCTCCACGCGCACGTACTTCGGGCCAAACTACATCGCGCAGTTTGGACGTGAGTTCTTGCTTGAAACGCCGGCGATCGTGACGGAGCTTCCCTGGGGCGGCATCCGCATCGACCTGCATGAGCGGCCCTGGGAAGCGACCCAGCAGGAGCTTCTCGCGGTTTACCACCCCGCGATGACACACCTCCGGCGCTCGCCAGTGGTTACGACGTTCAAGGCACGAACACGGGCAGATGGAACACTCGCAGTCGACGTGAAGAAGGGCCCCGCCTTCAAGATGGTGGACTACCGAAAGCCGGCCCCGCATGTCTGACGCCTCCTTGGTTCCGGACCCGGCTGCGGTCGCGCTGCTGAACCCTGCAGTGGGCGCGGACAATCCCGTGGAGGAGCTCTCTTTCGCGGACGCGCAGCTGCCGATGTCAGCGCTGCCGCGCCTCAACCTCCGCTACTCGGGTGGCAGCGGGGTCGACTTCCGCGGCTCGGACCTGACCGAGAGCCAGTTCTGCGAGTGTGGCTTCCCGGCGAGCGACTTTCGCTGGGCCGTGCTCGACTTCGCGTGGGCGTTCGACACCTCGTTCGCCGAGTCCAAGTTCGACGAGGTCGAAGCCGCCGGTCTAGAACTCGTCAGCTGCGACCTACGCGGCTCCTCGTGGACCGCAGCACAGCTCGCTGGTGCACGTTGGCGCTGGTCCCTGGCTGACACCTACCCCCACGTCGAGCGCGCCGACTTCACGGGCGCCGACTTCACCAAGGCCGAGCTCACCGGCGGGCGCTTCGGGGGGGCATCGTTCAAGGACGTCACCTTTGTGGACGCGACCCTCGTCGACTGCGACTTCCGCGGCGCGTGCATAGATGGTGCGTGCTTCGACGGTGCGACCCTCCAAGAGGTGAAGTTCGACCCAGGTCGAGGGCCCACCAGCTAGCGGACTTCACGCTCCAGCGAGCGCATGGCATGCGATCCCGCAGCAGCGTTGACAACCGAAGCGGACTGCGACCTCCCCCGCTCCAACAGCCCAGATGCGTGCACAGGAAGAATCAAGGGGTTCCTGATCCGGCGAGCGGTGTGGACCGCGACGGATCAACCGTAGACCGCCCCCTCTCGAGGTCGTGCGGCCAGGTCCGTCGCAGCCTCCGCAGCTGGCACGAGCCTGGTTGAACTGAACGCGCTCGGCACATGCTCGAGGACGAGCGTCGCGTGGTGGACGAACTGGAGAGGACCACCCACGACGAGGATGTCGACCAGGGTCTGGTTCAGGACCACGCGCGCTGACGGTCCCCGAGGTCGCGCGCCCGACGACGCAGGCCGACGCCAACATCAACATGCTGGTGGCCAGCCTGAACACGAGCACGGCGGCCGTGGTGACGCCGCCCAACCCCGAGCACGGGGCGCTCGGCGTGGCGCAGTCCGTGTTGGGCGGGGTGCTGGGGTTGGTGGGCGCCCCCTTCGACCTCATGGACACCGGCATCGCGATGGCCGCCAACGCGGTGTTCGGCAACGGCGTGGCGCTGCCTGCGCTGACGCTGGGCGCCATGCACGTGGGCAGCATGCACGGGCACCTGCACCCGCCCAGCCTGATCCCACCTGCGCCCATGGTGCCCCTGCCCAGCCTCGGCGTCGCGCAGCTGGCCTCCTGCGCGTCCGTGCTGATCGGCGGCATGCCCGCCATCCGGGCCGGGGACATGGGCGTGGCGCTCACGTGCGTCTCGCTCGCGCCGGTGTTCGAGATCGGGACGGGCTCCAGCAACGTGTTCATCGGAGGCGCCCGGGCGGGTCGCGCGATGGACCTCACGCTGCACTGCAACCCGATGGGCGGGGGCGCGTTCATGATCGGCATGGCCGTCGCAGGCGCCGCGCTCGGCGTGCTGGGGGCCGCGACCTCCGCGATGGACTCGTCCGCGTCGAGCGACGCCGAGGCAGCTGCGTCGGCCGCCGGAGACGCCGCCGCGGCGGAGGCTGCCGGCGCGGCCGCGGCAGGGCAGGCGCTGGGGGCGGCGACCAGCGCAGCCCAAGCGGCGCTGGACGTGGCGGCGCTCGCGTTGATGCTGATGTGCGGCAAGGACCCGGGCGTCGGCCCTGGCATCGGCATGATGGTCCCGCTGCAGGCGAACGTCCTGATCGGCGGGGTACCCATCCCCAACTCGCTGGACATGGCCAAGGACCTGTTCAAGGCGGCGCGGCGCCTCGCTCGCGCGGCTCGGGGGCGCGTGCGTCGTCGAGCAGGACACGGGGAAGACGCCACCACTCACGGGCACTGCGACACCTGCTGATGTCTGCGCCTTCCAACAAGCCAGGCTGCGCGTCGTTGGGACCAAGCTGGGTCGGCGACCCGGTCGACGTCATCACCGGCGAGATGCGCGACGAGGCCACGGAGTTCCGTCTCCGAGGCCCTGTACCGTTCGCGTGGGTGCGCCACCTCAGCACGGCGTGGGTGCTCGAACAGCGCCAGAACGGATGGGGGCACCGCCACGCCTTCGACCGCTGCCTGCGCTTCGACCTCGACGGCGTGCGCTACGAGCGACCCGACGGCCCGACCGTCGAGTTCCACGTGCTTTCGCAGGTTGGTGCGCGGGATGCTCGGCAGGGCCACGTGCTGGAGCGCGTGGGCGAGGACCTGTACCAGGTCCGCAAGGTTGGCGAGCCCATCTACGAGCTACGACGGGCGTTCGGGCGCAAGCGCCGCGAGGCCAAGCTCGTCCGCATGGTCGACGGGCTGCACGAAGCGCACTTCGACTACGACGGGCAGGAACGACTGGTGGGCGTCGTGGACTACGCACACCGCACGCTGCGGGTGGAGTACACGCGGGAGGGGCTGCTGCGGGCCATCGTGTGGCTGCGTCCGGAGGGGCAGGTCACGTGCGTGGAGTACGAGTACGACCGCCATGGGTTCCTGCTCGGGGGGCGGGACGCCTACGGGAAGGCCTTCCGCTACGACTACGACGATGCGGGTCGCGTGGTCCGGAAGGTGAACCGACGCGGAGTCGCGTTCGAGTACGTGTACGACGACGCGGGGCGCTGTGTCAGGGCGCGAGGCGAGCACGGGGAAGTCGGGATCACGCTCGCGTACCGTCCAGAGGCGCGGGAGACCACGGTCACCCACGAGTCGACGGACGCACAGTGGATGTACCGCTACGAGCCCGAAGGGACGCTGCGGGAGATCGAGGCGCCGGACGGTGGCATTCACACGTTCGTCCTCGCGGATGATGGGCACGTCGTCGCCGAAGTGGACGCCTCTGGGCAGGTCTGGCCCTACGCCCGAGACGGCGCAGGGCGTGCCTACGGCAAGCGAGATGGCTACGGGTACCTGCGCCCGCTGGACGCGGAGCCGCACCGCGTGGCGCCGGCCCTCGCGCACCGAATGGCCGAGACTGCGTTGGGGTGGGAACATGGTGGACTCGAAGCGCCAGGCTTCGAGGTGCCGTGGGCTACGTCGCTGCCGCCTCAGCTTCCGCTCGAGGCACGGCAGGCGCTGGTGGGCGCCGAGCACACCGGTGTGGAGCGGGAGGTGCGGGACGACTTCGACACGCTCGTGCGCGTCGAGAAGTCGATGTCGGGGCAGGAGGTGCGGCGGACGTATCGCTACGACGGCACCGGCAACACCGAGCGCTTCACGGACTTCGACGGGGGCACTTGGCAGTACGTCTACCGGGAGTGGACACAGCACGTCGAGGAGGTGGACCCACTCGGCGGAGTGACGCAGCTGGAGCACACCCCGTGGGACCGGCTGACGCGGGTGGTGGACCCCGGGGGCACGGAGAGCGCGTACACCTATGACGCGCAGCACCGTCTGGCCGAGGTGCATCGGCATGGGCGGATGCGTGAGCGCTACGTCTACGACCCCATAGGACGGCTGATCGAGAAGCAGGGCCCAGAGGGCAGCGCGCTGGTGCGCTACAAGCGCGGCCCGGGCAGCGTGCTGATGAAGCGCGAAGGCCACGACGGCACGTGCGAGGTGTTCGAGCGGGACGCGCATGGGCGCAAGACCAGCGCCACCAACGCGCAGGCCGCGTGCACGTTTGCGCACACCTACGGGGGACTGCGCACGGCGGACCTGCGCGCCGACGAAGGCGTGCGCACGCGCTTCCTGGGGCGCGAGGCGCTCGAGGTAGAGACGCTCGGGGTGCGCGTGCGCTACCTGCGGCCGCAGGCGGACACGCTGCTGGTGGTGGACCCGACGGACCGCGTGCACCGCGTGCAGCGGCTGGGCGCGGGGATTGTGCGGCGGGAGCTGGCGAGCGGGACCACCGAGGTATCGCAGCACGACGGGCGCGGACGCTGCTGGGGCAAGACGAGCTACTGGGACTCGGGGAGCAAGCGGCCGTGGACGCGCAAGTTCTGGCGGTCGGGCGAGGGCGACCTGCTGGCGCGCGAAGACTCGCTGCGGGGGACATCGCGCTACACCTACGACGCCGCCCACCGGCTGACCAGCGTCACCGACGCCGACGGGCGACAGGGCGAGTACGCTCACGATGCCGCCGGCAACCTGCGCAAGAAGCCGGGCCTGGCCGACGCGCATGTGGGCGGGCGGGACGACGGGCTGGTGCAGGTGGACCGTGGCAACCGGCTCTACCGCGCGAACGGCGACCGCTTTGACTACGACACGCGTGACCACGTGCGTGCGCGGCACGGCGCGTGGGGCAAGCTCGGCTACGAACACGACGCGCTCGACCGCCTGCGACGCATCACGTTTGCGGCGGCTGAAGCGGGCGAGACGTACCCACCCGGGCACCCGGCCTACGGCCTGGAGCTGCACCGCTACGGAGCGCCCGAGACCGTCTGGGAGGCGGACTACGACCCCCTCGGCAGGCGCACCGAGACACGCGTCTACGGCGCTCCCGACGCTACAGGCGAGCGCGCCTGCGCCCGCTCCCGCTTCTGGTGGGACCGGGACCGGCTCGCCGCCGAAGAGGGCCCGGACGGCGCGCTGCGCGTGTACGTGTACGCCGACGTCGAAGCGCTGGTGCCCTTCATGTGGGTGGACTACGCGTCACGCGAAGAAGCCAGCGAGCGCCCTCAGGACGGCGAGCGCTACTATGTCTTCACCGATCACCGCGGCTGCCCCGAGCGCGTGGAGGACGACGGCGGCGAGGTGGTGTGGGAGGCCACCATCCACCCCTACGGCGAGTGCGAAGTGCACGTCGGCGCGGACTTCCACCAGCCCCTGCGCTTTCCTGGGCACTATCACGACGCTGCCACCGGCCTGCACTACAACCGCTTTCGGTACTACTCGCCCGAGCTCGGCCGCTACCTCGAGAGCGACCCCGTTGGCGTCGCCGGTGGGCTCAACCTCTACGGCTACTGCTGCGACAGCAACCCGCTGCGCGACGTCGACCTCCGCGGGCTGACCCAGAACTGCCCGCGCCGGCGCGGTGAGGACGGTGCCTCCGAGGAAGGTGCAGACGCCGAGCAGGCCACCAACGCAGATGGGGATGCAACGCAACCGTCACCAGAGCCGACCCCTGCGAGACCCCGAAGACCAACGGAACGCGAGCGCCACGCAGACACTCGTGATCGGCAAGGACGGGCATTTGACGACCTCTCGACTCAAGAACAATCTGACCGGCGGGCGGCTCACCGCGCCTACACAGATGGACTCCCCACGATAAACGGTCGAAGAGCCCGCTCACCCTCCGTGTTTGATATGAACTGGGACCCTACAACTCGCCGCTACCACCTACCCGAAGACACCTCCGCTGGGCGTCAGGCCCGAGAACGAGGAAGAGACCACGTCCAGTACGATGATCAGGGGAACCCTAACCTTGCACCGTTCAACCATCCAGACCTTGGAGGGGAACCAGTCCCGTTCTCCGGATTTTCGTCAGACCGCGACGCAAACATGCGCGGATTTCGGGACGGCGCACGAGAGGATCTTGGAGACGGGTGGCCTCCACATCCAAGAAACGCGTCTGGCACAGCCCCACAGGGGTGGACGTGGCATGAAACCCGGAATGGCGATGGATACTTGGTACCGACCGACCTACACGACGCCGTCCCGCACACCGGCGGTGTCTCCGCCGCACAGGAGATCTAGCCATGCGAATTGCTGACCTTATCGAGTTGAGCACTGCTCCTGCAAGCGAAGGAGAGATCATGAAGTTCGAGAGCGAGTACGCTACAAAACTTCCAGAATCCGTGACCAATGCCCTTCGCCGCACCAATGGTGGACCGTTCCTACCCGGCGCAGTGCTTCGGGTTCCCGACGGAAGTGTCTCTGGGTCCCTCTATATGCTGCCGATTGAGCAATTTGGCGCTACAACCAAGTCGCTCGTAGGGCTCGTGAGTGGCACATCCGTGTGGGCCCGTGACGGAAGCGGTAACGCGATCGTTTTTGTTGACGAGGACCATTTCTTCTGGGACCACAATACCGACGAGATGATCCCGCTGGGCATTGGGGAAGACGGCTTTGTGTCGTCGATGGAAGTGCGGAAGGTACAACAAGATCCGCGGCGTCAGTCTCTGGAGGACGCACTCACGAGCGGTCGTCATCTCATCGAACTCGTTCAAGATGGCACCGCTGGCGATATCGACAAGGCGGTGAGTTTCGCAATCTACCACGGCTACAGCGATCATGTACGTGAGGTGGTGGAGCGCGGCATTGCGCTATCACTGGAGCGCGCACTGCATCACGCATCACGTGCCGGTGAAGTTGGTCTGATCGAGTACCTCGTTGGTGCAGGGGCAGACATTGATGGACGACTTCGAGCGAATACGCCCCTCATGTCGGCTGCTAGCGCCAACCAGCTCGAGAGTGCGCGACTGCTGGTGAGGTTGGGAGCCAACCTTTCGATCGTGTCGAGCCAAGGAGATACCGCAGCGAGGATTGCTCGCGTCACTGGCAACACGAAGTTGGCCGAATTCCTCGAAGGTGCCGGCGGCGCGTAAGCGTGCGGGCCCGCGAGCTCGCGCAGACCGTGCAGAACTTGATGGACACCTGGTCCCGAGAGTGTCGCGACGCTGAAGGCTTGGAGCGAGCGCTCGCGTTCGTCCAGTCCGCCTGCGCGCGAGCAGCGAACCTGCAGAAGGGGGGTGCTGTTCTTCGCGCTCTGACGCGCGCGTGTCGGCCTGCGTGCCCCCTTTGACAACTGAAGAGGCCTGACGCTTCTGCGACGACGGGCGTCCAGTCGCGTTCGGGAACGTGGAGCAAGCTGGTCTACGAGCACGACGCGCTCGACCGCTTGCGGCGCATCTCGTTTGCGGCGGCTGAAGCGGGCGAGACGTACCCGCCCGGACACCCGGCCTACGGGCTGGAGCTGCACCGCTACAGCGCGCCCGAGGCCGTGTGGGAGGCGGACTAGGATCCCCTCGGGCGCCGCAACGAGACGCGCGTCGTGGGCCGTGGGGAGCACGCCGGGCGCGTGGAGCGCTCGCGCTTCTGGTGGGACCGCGACCGCCTGGCCGCCGAGGAGGGCCCGTCGGGTGCGCTGCGGGTCTACGTGTACGAAGACCCTCACGCCCTGGTGCCCTTCATGTGGGTGGACTACGCGTCCCGCGACGACGCGCGAGACCACCCGGGCGAGGGCGAGCGCTACTACGTGTTCACGGACCACCGCGGCTGCCCCGAGCGCGTGGAGGACGACGGCGGCGAGGTGGTCTGGGAGGCCACGATCCACCCCTACGGCGAGTGCGAAGTGCACGTCGGCGCGGACTTCCACCAGCCCCTCCGCTTCCCAGGTCACTACTACGACGACGCCACCGGGCTGCACTACAACCGCTTCCGCTACTACTCCCCCGAGCTCGGTCGGTATCTCGAGAGCGACCCCGTCGGCATCGCCGGTGGGCTCAACCTCTACGGCTATTGCTGCGACAGCAACCCGCTGCGTGACGTCGACCTCCGTGGGCTGACCAAGCGCTGCCCACGCCGGCGCAGTGAGGACGGTGCCGCTGAGGAAGGTGCAGACGCCGAGCGGGCGGCGATGGAGGACGCCTTCCGCCAGATGGACCTGAGCGACCCCGACGACCGCGCAACGGCGCGCATGAACCTCGAGGAGCACGGCATCGACCCCGAGGGGATTCTCACACCAGCCCGCAACCTCGACCCGAACTGCGTCGCTCAGCTCAACGATCCCTCCCGCAGACCCGTCGTTACCCGGCGTACGGACGGCGCTTTGGTCGCAACTATCAGCCACGGCCCGAGGGCCGGTGAGACCACCACGGTCATCCGCGGCCACGATGCGGGAACCACGCGGGACGGTGTCACGCGTGATGACAACGGATTCGTCGTCTTGAACAGCCGCTTCGACACTGTGCTGGACGACTCTCATCTGGGCTCTGGGAACGCGCAGAACCGAGGCGGTCACTTCGAGGCCGCAAACCAGAACCTCGCGAACGCCCTTCGCGCCGACCCTGGCCTCGCCGACCGAATCGGTCTATCAGAAGCTCAAGCCGCCCACTTCCTCAGAGAGCCTACACCAACTGACCTCCCATCAGACATGACGTGGCATCACCACCAGGACGCTGGCCGAATGCAACTCGTCTCGAGAGCCGAACACCGCGCGGCGTGTCCGCACAGCGGTGGCATGTCAATCTGGGGCGGAGGCTATGACAATTAGACTAACGGAGAGACATACCGATGGGAGAAAACGTCAACTGGATCAGATACGCTGATGTTCAACCTGCAACGAGTGACGAAGTTCAACGTGCTGAAGCCCTTCTTGGAGTAGAGTTTCCGCACTCCGTATCAGAGCTTCTGATGAAGCATCAGGGCATGAAGGTCGACCCGAGTATCGTGACTACCAGGCGAGGTCGACGCGTGTCAGTCGGCAGCTTGGTTTACGTATCCTCGCCGAACGAAAGCGATGCTCAACTCACACTTCAAGCATGGGTCGAGACGATGAGACGTGGCGGATATCCGAGGCTTGTGATCCCCATCTTCGACACGGGAACACAGTCTCACGTTGCACTAGACTACAGGGACGATCCATCCTCTCCGACGATCGCCTATGTATACCCGGATGGAGACGCAGTCGAGACCGGATACTGGCGCATCGAACAGGTTGCCGAATCATTCGATCAACTAATGGACAACCTCGACTACGATCGATAGGTTGAGGTGGCAGCAACGCGCACATGAGGCGTCACTCTAAGGCAACGTGAACGGGTGTACCTCACAGTATGACCCCGAATCTGACCCATGAGTGGCACGCTGACCATCGCAGTTCATGCGCTACGAGCGCTGCGAGCGGGCGCGCATTGAGAACTGAATAGGGCGAGCGAACTGGGCTAAAGCGCGGGACGCTGGCGGCGCGTACACGCAGGCACCTGCGACCAGGAGTCTGACCCAGCTCGAGCGAGCGGCTGGTGGGCGTCGTGGACTACGCGGAGCGCACGCTGCGCGTGGAGTGGGACCGCGAGGGGCTGCTGCGCTCTGTGGTGTGGCTGACGCCCGAGGGACAGCGGCAGCTGCTGGTGTACGAGTACGACCGCTACGGGTTCTTGCTGGGCGGCAAGGACGCTTACGGCAAGGCGTTTGCGTTCAGCTACGACGACGCCGGCTACATGACCCGTAAGGTCAACCGGCGCGGGCACGCCTTCGAGTACGCGTACGACGGCGCCGGGCGTTGCACGCGGGCGCGCGGCGAGCACGGCGAGGTGGCGCTGCTGCTGACGTACCTGCCCACGAAGCAGTGCACGCTGGTGACGCACGAAGAGAACGGCGCGCAGTGGTGGTACCGGTACGAGCCCACGGGGACGCTGCTGGAGATTGAAGACCCGTACGGCGGCATCCGGTCGTTCCAGCTCGACGAGCGCGGGCAGCCTGTGGCGGAAGTGGACGCGACCGGACAGGTGTACCCGTACGTGCGCGACGCGGCGGGTGCGGTGCTCGGCAAGCGCGACCCCACGGGGCACGTGCGCCCGCTGGACGCGGCCCCGCACGAAGTGGCTGCGGCGCTCGAGTACGAAGGCCCCGAGGTGGCGCTCGAGTGGGAGCACGGCCGGCTGGTGCCGTTGGGCTTCGACGTGCCGTGGTCGGGCTCATTGCCGCCGCAGGTGCCGGCCGCGGCGCGGGCCGCGCTGGCGGGGGCGGAGGTGGCGGGGGTCGAGCGGGAACATCGCGACGCGTTCGACACGCTGGTGCGCGTCGAGAAGTCGATGGGCGGCGAGGTGCTGCGGCGCACGTACCGCTACGACGGCACCGGGAACCTCGAGCGCTACACGGACTTCGACGGGGGCACGTGGGAGTACGTGTTCCGGGAGTGGACGGCGTGTGTGGAGGCGCACGACCCGCTGGGCGGGGTGACGCGCTTCGAGCGCAGCGGCTGGAACGACCTGCTGGGCGTGGTGGACCCCGGCGGCACCGAGAGCCGCTACGAGTACGACCTGAAGCGGCGGCTGGTGACGGTGCAGCGCCACGACAAGGTGCGCGAGCGCTACACGTACGACGCGGTGGACCGGCTGAGCGCGAAGCTGCGCGGGGACGGCACACCGCTCGTGCAGTACACGCACGGGCCGGGCGCGCTGCTGCAGAAGCGCGCGACGTGCGACGGGCAAGAAGAGACGTTCGAGCACGACGCGCGGGGGTACAAGACGCTGGCCGCGAACGCAGCGGGGGAGTGCCGCTTCGAGCACACGGCGGCGGGCCGTCGCAAGGCGGACCTGCGCGACGACGAGGGCGTGCGTGTGCGCTTCGCGGGCGAGCGCGTGCTGGGCATCCAGACGCTGGGCGTGGGGGTGCAGTACCACTACCCGAGCGGCGACACCGTGCTGGTGGTGGACCCGACCGACCGGGTGCACCGCGTGCAGCGGCTGGGCGCGGGCATCGTGCAGCGGGACCTCGCGAGCGGCGTGACGGAGGTCTCGCAGCACGACGGGCGCGGGCACTGCCTGAGCAAGACGCGCTTCCGCGGTGGGGCGGACCGCGTGGAGCGCCCGTGGACGCGCCGCTTCTGGCGCTCGGGTGAAGGGGACCTCCGAGCGCGGGAGGATTCGCTGCGCGGGACCACGCGCTACGCGTACGACGCCGCGCACCGGCTCGCGACGGTCACGCACGCGGACGGACGGCAAGAGGCGTACACGCACGACGCGGCCGGCAACCTGCGCGCAAAGCCGGGCCTGCGCGACGCGCACGTGGGCGGGCGCGACGACGGGCTGGTGCAGCTGGACCGCGGCAACCGGCTGTACCGCGCGAACGGCGACCGGTTCGAGTACGACGAGCGGGACCACGTCCAGTCTCGGTCGGGAACGTGGGGCAAGCTGGTCTACGAGCACGACGCGCTCGACCGCTTGCGGCGCATCTCGTTCGCGGCGGCCGAAGCGGGCGAGGCCTACCCGCCGGGACACCCTGCGTACGGGCTGGAGATACACCGCTACGGCGCGCCTGAGACGGTGTGGGAAGCGGACTACGACGCGCTCGGCCGGCGCACCGAGGTGCGCGCCTATGGACGCGACGCGGACGGCGCGCGGGTGTGCGAGCGCAGCCGGTTCTGGTGGTACGGGGACAGGCTGGCCGCGGAGGAAGGTCCGACGGGGTCACTGCGTGTGTATGTCTACATCGACGAGCGCGCGCTGGTGCCGTTCATGGCGGTGGACTACGCGTCGCGCGAAGAAGCCACCGAGCGCCCAGAGGATGGCGAGCGCTACTACTACTTCACCGACCACCGGGGCTGCCCCGAGCGCGTGGAGGACGACGATGGCGAGGTCGTGTGGGAAGCCACCGTGCATCCGTACGGCGAGTGCGAAGTGCACGTCGGCGCGGACTTCCACCAGCCGCTGCGCTTCCCTGGGCACTACCACGACGCGACCACCGGCCTGCACTGCAACCGGTTTCGGTACTACTCGCCCGAGCTCGGGAGGTATCTCGAGAGCGACCCCATCGGCATCCAGGGCGGGCTCAACCTCTACGGCTACTGCGCCGACGGGAACCCGCTGCGGGATGTCGACTTGCGCGGGCTCAGTGGTTGCCCGGACGATTGTCCTCCCCAGGCCACTCCGGAGGGGGGCGCGGACAGCGAGGGAACGGGTGCGGACCAGACAGCGACATCCAGCGATGTTCCCCCGTCGAGGCGAAGTCTCGATGACATGGGCGAGGCCGAACTCCAAGAGCACTGCCGAGCTCGGGCCGACGAATTACGAGCAGAAATCGAACGTCAATACGACGCTCGAACTGCGAACAATTGCACTGTTTGCGTCGCTGTCGTCGAGCCATCCAATGGTGGACGACGGCGAGTGGTCGTGACGACAAGTCGCGACGACGGACGACTTCCCCCGCGTGCACGTGGCGCCCTCCAAGACGGTGAATCGAACCCACCAACGCGCCCGGCGCTTCGCGAGCGCCAGGGGCAGCTAGTTGAAGTAGACCCCGACACAAACGATACCATTGGGGGATACACGCGTGGAAACGCAAACAACGACTACAGCGGAGACACTCGGCACCATGGCGAGCAGCGCGCCCTCTACGGCGGTGCTATGAGCGAGGGAGAGCGCGTCGTTGCTGCATCGCACAGCAACTTGGGCGGATGCTGCCCAGGCTGCCGTCGCGCGATGGGAAGCGATGCAGATGTCATTGATCCGGCGCGCCGCTAGTAACCAGGAGAAGAACGAACATGGATCAAGTCAACCCGACCGCCCGATTGACGCCGCGCAATGAGTTGGCGTACTTGGTATGTGCGGTAGAGCACGTCCTCATAGCCGCGGACGCCGTCGAGAGTGTTCCCCGCGAACTTAGGTTGGGTCTGTTTCAGCAGACGATGCAGCTGGCTAGAACGTTCATCGAGCAAGACGTCTGGAATGACGACGAGGCACAACGCCTGACAAACTCTCTCAACGAAGCGTGGGAGAACATACGCGCGCAAGCTACGTCTTCACTGCTTCATCTCGTCTCGGCAATGTCCATTCTCCTGGAACGTAATGGAGGGCGCCATCCGCGGTCTCGCAACGTTCTGAATCATCTGGAGGCCTACGTAGAGTTGGTCGACCCGGACGACGAGGGCGCCGGTGAGGAGGGGGAATGGCAAGAACGGGTCCTTGCTCTATTTATTCAGGAGACGCCCGGAACAGGTGTGGTGAACGCCGAGTCAATGGTGCGTGAGAAGCTTCCATGGATGGATCGCTATGCGGACGACTATTCACGCTAGAGCAGTGCCGACGCAGACACTTCTGGGTGCTCATCGACCCTGGACGACACGTCCTGTTCGAGTACACGAGGAACCACACCAACGACACCGTCGACTCGCTTCTCGCGGGCTATGAGGGCCATCTCGTCGCCGACGCGCACGTGGTCTACGACCACCTCTACGACCGAGGTGATGTCGTCGAGGTGAACTGTTGGGCGCACAGCCGGCGATACTTCTTCAAGGCGATGGCGTCGGACCCGGAGCGCGCGGGCGAAGCACTGCGCATGCAGGGGCTGCTGTTCAAGATCGAGCGCAGCATCAAGGACGCCCCGCGCAAGAAGCGTGAGGCCATCCGCGCGAAACACTCCGCACCCGTCGTCGAGCGCTTCTTCTCCTGGTGTGACGCCGAGTGGGAGCGTGCGCTCGAAGACACGCCGATGTACGCCGCCCTGCGCTACGCCCGCAACCGACGCCGCGCACGTGAACGCCTCCTTCACCTCCCTGACCGCGAGCTGTCGCATGGTCGGCGTCGAGCCGTGGGAATACCTGCGCGACCTCTTCTGCCTGCTCCCCAGCTGGCCCGCGCACCACGTGCTGGACCTGGCGCCCGTGCACTGGGCGATGACCCGCCAGCGCGAAGATGTCGCCGCGCTCCTCGCGGCAGATCCGTACCGCGCCGCTACCCTCTGACCGACCGGTCGGCCCCGACGGGTCACGAGCGGTCCGTCAAGGACCCACGGCGGGACGATCACGCGAATCGTACGAAGGAAATCCCTGGTAAGAAATGGCATCTCTCCAAGAAATTCAGGCATTTGCACTTTCAACACTCGATACAATGACGAATGGGCGTATCGACGTACACATTCGCCAACGAATGTGGGCGTCTCTCGGACCCGTCACGGATGAGAAGCGTCTCAAGACGGCTGCGGACATGACGCTCGGCCACCGTGCCAGAGCGTGGCTGATGTGCGAGTGTCTCCGCAGCGCTATTCCGGAATGGGATTCGGACAAGGCGCGAGCGAACGGCGAGGTCCTTCTGGATCCTCGGGACGAGCCCGCATCAGCCATACGCTACATCGAAGAATGGATGGCGGGTCGCATGCTTCGCGAAGACTTCGTTCGACACGTGGAACGATTCCAAGACCTCAGCTTCTATCTCTTTGAACTCCATGAGAAATATCCGAATGCCGAGCTTATCGCTCACGCGAGCCGCAGCGCTCTATGGGTTGCAGCTTGGGATCAGGCGTCCGACTACGAAGATGAGTATCGCGAAGAGGACAACGAGGTGTTTCCAGCCGACTTCATGATTGCGTGGTTGAGAGCGGGAACCGCACCCTGGGATCCAGATCTTGGAGCAGCCGCACGGCGTCGAGCGTACTGGAGATGGTACATCGAAGACGCGTTTGCCCAGGCATGGTCCATCGCGTACCCGAACGGATGACGTCCGGACGCAAAACGTCACGCGAAGGCTTGACGGGTTGCTTGCCAAACTGGACGTGCATTGACAACCGAGTAGATCGGGTAGGACACCGAGACGCGCATGGTGGTGGGCGGGCAGCACGCCGGGCGTACGGACGCGCGATAGCCGGCGGCTGCGAGCCGGCGTCCGAACAGCCGGGCGCCTCTAGGCCGACCTCCGAAGCAGTGCACGCTGGTGACGCACGAAGAGAACGGCGCGCAGTGGTGGTACCGGTACGAGCCCACGGGGACGCTGCTGGAGATTGAAGACCCGTACGGCGGCATCCGCTCGTTCCAGCTCGACGAGCGCGGGCAGCCGATCGCGGAAGTGGACGCGACCGGGCAGGTGTACCCGTACGTGCGCGACGCTGCGGGTGCGGTGCTCGGCAAGCGCGACCCCACGGGGCACGTGCGCCCGCTGGACGCGGCCCCGCACGAAGTGGCTGCGGCGCTCGAGTACGAAGGCCCCGAGGTGGCGCTCGAGTGGGAGCACGGCCGGCTGGTGCCGTTGGGCTTCGACGTGCCGTGGTCGGGCTCGTTGCCGCCGCAGGTGCCGGCCGCGGCGCGGGCCGCGCTGGCGGGGGCGGAGGTGGCGGGGGTCGAGCGGGAAGAGCGCGACGCGTTCGACACGCTGGTGCGCGTGGAGAAGTCGATGGGCGGCGAGGTGCTGCGGCGCACGTACCGCTACGACGGCACCGGGAACCTCGAGCGCTACACGGACTTCGACGGAGGCACGTGGGAGTACGTGTTTCGGGAGTGGACGGCGTGTGTCGAGGCGCACGACCCGCTGGGCGGGGTGACGCGCTTCGAGCGCAGCGGGTGGAACGACCTGCTGGGCGTGGTGGACCCCGGCGGCACCGAGAGCCGCTACGAGTACGACCTGAAGCGGCGGCTGGTGACGGTGCAGCGCCACGACAGGGTACGCGAACGCTACACGTACGACGCGGTGGACCGGCTGAGCGCGAAGCTGCGCGGGGACGGCACGCCGCTGGTGCAGTACACGCACGGTCCGGGCGCGCTGCTGCAGAAGCGCACCACGTGCGACGGGCAGCAAGAGACGTTCGAGCACGACGCGCGGGGGTACAAGACGCTGGCCGCGAACGCAGCCGGCGAGTGCCGCTTCGAGCACACGGCGGCCGGCCGTCGCAAGGCGGACCTGCGCGACGACGAGGGCGTGCGCGTGCGCTTCGCGGGCGACCGCGTGCTGGGCATCCAGACGCTGGGCGTGGGGGTGCAGTACCACTACCCGAGCGGCGACACCGTGCTGGTGGTGGACCCGACGGACCGGGTGCACCGGGTGCAGCGGCTGGGCGCGGGCATCGTGCAGCGGGACCTCGCGAGCGGCGTGACGGAGGTCTCGCAGCACGACGGGCGCGGGCACTGCCTGAGCAAGACGCGCTTCCGCGGTGGGGCGGACCGCGGGGAGCGCCCGTGGACGCGGCGCTTCTGGCGCTCGGGTGAAGGGGACCTCCGGGCGCGGGAGGACTCGCTGCGCGGGACCACGCGCTACGCGTATGACGCCGCGCACCGGCTCGCGACGGTCACGCACGCGGACGGCCGGCAAGACGCGTACACGCACGACGCGGCCGGCAACCTCCGCCAGAAGCCTGGGCTGCGCGACGCGCACGTGGGCGGGCGCGACGACGGGCTGGTGCAGCTGGACCGCGGCAACCGGCTGTACCGCGCGAACGGGGACCGGTTCGAGTACGACGAGCGGGACCACGTCCGGTCGCGGTCGGGAGCGTGGGGCAAGCTGGTCTACGAGCACGACGCGCTCGACCGCTTGCGGCGCATCTCGTTTGCGGCGGCGGAAGCGGGCGAGGCGTACCCGCCCGGGCACCCTGCGTACGGGCTGGAGATACACCGCTACGGCGCGCCGGAGACGGTGTGGGAAGCGGACTACGACGCGCTCGGCCGGCGCACCGAGGTGCGCGCCTACGGTGTGGGCGCGGATGGCCAGCGCGTGTGCGAACGCAGCCGGTTCTGGTGGTACGGGGACAGGCTGGCCGCGGAGGAGGGCCCCACCGGGTCCCTGCGCGTGTACGTGTACATCGACGAGCGCGCGTTGGTGCCGTTCATGGCGGTGGACTACGCGTCCCGCGAAGAAGCCACCGAGCGCCCGGAGGATGGCGACCGCTACTACTACTTCACCGACCACCGGGGCTGCCCCGAGCGCGTGGAGGACGACGATGGCGAGGTCGTCTGGGAGGCGACCGTGCATCCGTACGGCGAGTGCGAAGTGCACGTCGGCGCGGACTTCCATCAGCCGCTGCGCTTCCCCGGGCACTACCACGACGCAACCACGGGTCTGCACTGCAACCGGTTCCGGTACTACTCCCCCGAACTCGGTCGGTACCTCGAGAGCGACCCTGTCGGCATCACGGGCGGACTCAACCTGTACGGCTACTGCGCCGACGGGAACCCACTGCGGGACGTGGACCTCCGTGGGCTCAACAAGCCCTGTCCTGGGAACTGCCCGCAGCAGGCCCCGCCTGAGCAGGGGGCTGGCCGGGAGGGGACTGATCAAGCTAGCAACACGGAGAGAGAGCATGGTCCCGAAGAAGTTAGTGTTGAGACGCTTCAGCGGGCTAGAGAGTTGCAGGCCGAATCGGAGCGGCTACAGAGGGAGATGCCCGAGCGGTTTGATCCCGATAGCCGCACAGTCGCGACCGACGGCATTACCGTAATGAACGGCCAAGCCCGTGATCAACCGCCAGGTTTCACTGGTCGAGAGGGTCCGCTTACGGGTCAGGCCATGGTGGACTATACGAGGTCCATGGGCGAGCCGACACCGGGTCACTTCGCTGACGGCGAGGTGCCGGGCCAGACCAACGCGTCCCACGCAGAACGGCTCGTTGCGCGTCACCACTCAGCCGAGGCGTCAGCCGGCGGCACACCCACCATCGAGAGACCAATTGGCGTATCACGCGACACGTGCGGCGACTGCCGATCCTGGCTACGCACCGAAGCGCAGCACAGCGGCTCGACGCATGTGGTCGCAGACCCATCATTCACTCGTGTCTTCCACCCAGACGGCACCGTAGATGTCTATGACCCGTCGGGCAGCCGCGTCACCCGCATTGGCCCAGATGATGCTACGTCTCAGCGTTCAACACGGAGAAACTACGCAGGAATCCCATGGTAGACCAACATCATGCAACACTTGAAGCTGCGGTCCTACGCGCAAACCGAAACCTTGCGAATTTCGGTCCCCACTTGTCCCTGGAGCACCGTCAAGAACTCTGGGACTCTCTCGGTCCACGGAATGACGCTGCCAAGAACGGCGAGGTCACGCCGGCCCACCGCGGCCGAACTCACCTGATGCGGCTCTGCGTCGAACGCGTGATCCCCATCTGGGAGCAGGCTGAGGACCGTGGGGCCGAGCTTCTAGCTCCAGCCGATCGGCCACAGGCAATGCTCGAGGAGGCAGCTCGCCGTCTCTCAGGTGAGGACTCGTGGGAACACACGTCGACATCAATTCGACGTTTTTCGAGCCTCGTGAACTATCTATACGAGCTTGACGAGATCGACACTCGCCTTCATTTCATTGTACGCGCTGCGATGAGCGCCGTATCTATCGCGCTTCGCGATATCGCGGACTACCCACATGGATGGAGCGAGCTCGCGAACGAGTCGTTCGTAGCTGACGCTCTAGCATCCTGGGCATGGTGCGGTGCCACACCGTGGGCACGAGGCCTCTCGGAGGATTCCGAGCGACGAAGGCGCGAGTTCTGGCAGTGGTATGTTGATGAAGCCTTTCCCCTCGCTTGGAACGAGGCTCGAGGCTGAACGTTACAGGGCTAGCGCATGGGACCTCCCTACCCGACGCGCGCCGAGCGCGAAGCGGTGGCTGAAGTGAGATCGAGACGAGTTCGGCAGAAGGGCCACCCTTCTGAGGCGGGCGGGATAGTTCGTTGCGGCGTCCCCGTCGCAGTCTAGTCTCCGCAGCACGAGCCCGGTTGAAGTGGACGCCCTCGACGCATGCTCGACGGAAAGCCGCGCTGAGTCGCCCGGGGAGGTCCATCTCGCGCCGAAAGAAGACCACATCGCTTGCGCGTCGGCCGAGGGCTGCGTGGGGGATCAAGACGTCGTGGTCCTCGACAGTGCGCCGCGTCACAACCTACCCCCGCTCCAACCGCGCAAGTGCGCGCACAGCATGAATCAACGGGGTTCCTGATTCGGCGAGCAGTGTGGACGGCGACCGCTCAGCCGTCGACGGCCTCCCTTCTCGAGGTCGTGCGGCCATGTCCGTCGCAGCCTCCGCAGCTGGCACGAGCCTGGTTGAACTGAACGCGCTCGACACATGCTCGACAGCGAGCCGCGCCGAGTCGCTCGGGGAGGTCCACCTCGCGCCGGAAGAAGACCTCATCGGGTGTGCGCCCGCCGAGAGCGGCGCGGGGGACCAAGGTGTTGTGGTCCTCGACAAAGGTCGCGACGAGCGCTTGCAGCGCAGCGACG